>JAGPVK010000115.1 GCA_018067055.1 Sphingomonadales bacterium
CCAAATTGAAGGAACGGATCCGGGCGATTGCCCATGAACTGCTCAGAACCGCTGCCGCGCGCGCCTTGCAGCCCGCTACCCCTGCCCGCGTTGAAGCTGGTGAAATGGCCGGTTTCGTGGATCGCTTCCCCTATCAGGAAACCGACGATCAACAGCAGGCGATTGAGGAAGTGCTCGCCGACATGGCATCGGGCAAGGCGATGGACCGTCTGGTCTGTGGCGATGTTGGCTTCGGCAAGACCGAGGTTGCGATGCGCGCCGCTTTTGCCGCCGCCATGGCCGGGATGCAGGTTGCGATCATTGCACCGACAACCCTGCTCGCCCGTCAGCATTTCAACAATTTCGAAGAGCGTTTTCGGCCCTTTCCCGTGAAGATTGGACGACTATCACGGCTGGTGCCACCGGCAGAAGCCAAGAAAACCAAAGAAGGTCTAACCAGCGGAGATGTCGATATTGTTATCGGCACGCATGCGCTGCTCGCCAAATCCATCGAATTTGAACGGCTTGGGCTGATCATCATTGATGAAGAACAGCGGTTTGGCGTGACCCACAAGGAACGCCTCAAGGCCATGAAGGCCGATGTCCATGTCCTGACCCTCACCGCCACGCCGATCCCTCGAACCTTGCAGATGGCGATGACCGGCATGCGGGAACTGTCGGTCATCCAGACCCCGCCCGTCGACCGGCTCGCTGTGCGCACTTACGTGATGCCGTGGGACCCGGTTCCGTTGCGCGAGGCATTGCTGCGGGAACATTATCGCGGCGGACAGTCGTTCATCGTCGTGCCCCGCATTGCGGACCTTCCCGATATCGAGGACTTCCTCAAGAAACATGCCCCCGAACTGACCTATGTGGTGGCGCATGGACAAATGGCCCCGGCGACCGTGGAAGAACGCATGTCCGCATTTTACGACCGCAATTATGACGTATTGCTCTCGACCACGATCGTCGAAAGCGGTCTGGATATTCCCAGCGCGAACACTCTGATCATTCATCGCGCGGACCGCTTCGGCTTGGCCCAGCTCTATCAATTGAGAGGCCGTGTCGGGCGTTCGAAAACGCGCGCTTATGCCTATATGGTCACGCCGAAGGACCGGATCATCACCGAAAAGGCGGAGAAACGTTTGAAAATTCTCGGTGATCTCGACAGTCTGGGCGCAGGGTTCGAGCTGGCCAGCCATGATCTCGATATTCGTGGAGCCGGCAATTTGCTGGGCGATGAACAATCCGGGCATATCAAGGAAGTCGGCTTCGAACTTTACCAGTCGATGCTGGAAGATGCGATTCTGGAAGCAAAAGCCAAAGGCTCAGGCATCTCAACGCAAACCGACAGCTTCTCTCCCCAGATCACGGTCGATGCGCCGATTTTGATACCGGAAGCCTACGTGCCCGACCTTTCACTCAGAATGGGTCTGTATCGCCGTATGAACGGTCTCAAGACCCTGCCGGAAATCGAATCCTTTGCAGCAGAAATGATCGACAGATTTGGCGACCTGCCGATCCAGACCGACAATCTGCTCAAGCTCATGCATATCAAGATGAATTGCGTGAATGCGCGGATCGCGAAAATCGAAATGGGGCCGCGCGGCGCTTTGGTCACGTTCCAAAATGACCGCTTCCCCAATGTCCCGGGCCTGCTTGACTATGTCGAGCGTCTCAAGGGAACGGCACGCATTCGGCCAGACAACAAACTGTTCATCGAACGCAAATGGCGAGACCCCAAATCGCGCCTGCATGGCCTGACTCAATTGACGACAGGCCTGTCGAAACTGGCGCAGCGCGTGACTGCCTAGTTACTGCGCAGCGCAAAGGCCTCAAATTCGTCTGGCGAAAGCGGTCCCGAACGCAGGAAGCCCTGGAAATATTCGCAGCCCTGTTCAGCCAGAGTATTTAGCTGTGCTTCTGTTTCGACACCTTCGGCGATCACGCTGAGATGCAGGCTATGCGCCATGTCGATGATTGACCGCACCACAACCTGATCTTTTTCAGAGCCGCTGATGTCACCGGTCAGGCCACTGTCGATCTTCAGATAGTCAACCGGCAGTTCCTTGAGATAAGACAGGCTGCTGTATCCGGTGCCGAAATCGTCAATCGCGATGCAAATGCCGGCCTGCCGCAACCGGTGCAATTTGTCTGCCGAGGTCGACAAATTGCCGATCAATTCGGATTCTGTGATTTCGAGCGTCAATCGGCGAAGATCGAAGCCGGCTGTTTCAACCTGCCTCAGCATGTCCGCATCAAATGCGGTCGCCGCCAAATCACCCGCCGTCACATTGATGGAAAGGCGCAAGAAGCCGAGACTTGCTGGCCAGCCAGCGGCCAGTGTCAGCGCCTGCTTGTGAATCTGTGTCGAGAGCGACTCCATCACGCCGGCCCGATCCGCGACCGCGAACAAGGTTGACGCACCCAAAAGCCCATATTCGGGATGCTCCCACCGCGCCAAGGCTTCGGCGCCGACCAGCTGCCCTGTATCGATTTGAATCTGGGGTTGAAAGGCAATGACAATTTCCCCGCGCCCCATTGCTCCGGCCAGTTGCCCTTCGAGCACCTCTTCCAGATGCACGTCGGCTTCCGAAACGGTACTGAAATGAATCGGCAGAGCATCCGCTGCGGTTGCTTCCGCGAGCGCAAGCACCGCCTTTCTCATCAATGTCTTTTCATTGGAATCGCTATTGCCGATCGCGACCCCGGCTCGCGCAACGGGGTTGATCGGCCGTCCTTCCAGTTGCAAGTCCTTAAAGATGCTGCCGATCAGATCATCGGCAAAATCCGAAATCTCGCTATTTTGAATATCGGCAAGGGCGACCAGAAAATTCTGTCCATCCAGGCGCGCGACCAGATGCAAACCAGCAAATTGGCGCTGCGTCTGATCCATCAGTCTGTGCCCGACAATCCGCAACAATTGATCCCCCGCACTTCGTCCGAACGCAGCATTGATCATCCGGAAGTTTTTGATGCCGATCGCGATCAGCGTCAATTGGCTTCCGTCTGCCAGCTTCTGTCCGATCCACGTGCGGGCAGATGCCGTGTTCCGCAAACCGGACAGCAGATCCCGCCCCGTCCAGTCATCCACATCCTCGTTATTTGTGATATATTCAATTCTGCCAGATACCCGGCCATCCGCTTCGTGCAAATGATGGATCACCGGTCGGTCATTGAATCGATGAGGGACCGCTGCCTGCCGCGCGCCATCGCGCAACCGTCCCATCGCCCCTCGCACGCGCTTCCGTTCTTCCTGGGACAGCGTGCGGTAGATACCAGTCGCCGGATATTTTTTGAAGTCAATGTCGCCCGCTGCTGCCAGCAGGCTCTCACTTATCCAATATTCGGTAACGGAACCCATGGTCATCGACCATTGCAAATCGGCAAATGTCAGCAGTGACTGCTCATGACTCGCGCGCTCCGCCCCGCCTCGGAAATTCTCGACATAGCGAAAGGCATAGTTGATCGACTGGTTGAGATCCGCTGCGGCATCAGCATAATCCAGATAATGCGAGGCCCCTGCATCGAAGCACTGGCCGACGATTGCCGGGTTTCGGCCACTATCAACCAAAGCCAATATTGCAATCCCGCCTTCGGTTGCGGCGCCTGACAGCTCCGCGATCGCCGTCACGCCATCCGGTTCGGCTCTGCGGACATCAATTACCGCGATCATCGCGCCAGCCGAAAAAAAACGCGCGCTTAGATTTTCCAGTCTGCGGGCCGAATGCACCCGCCAGCCAAAAGCCGCAATTTCTGCGGCCATGGGATCGCGCGCGTGGAACGAGAGCAGAAACAGGTTTCTGAATGCAGCCGGTCGCGTAGTCGAGATGGATGATTTTTGGACCGCAAAACTCCCTAATTGGCTGGACGAAACGCTGATTTGCAAGCGGACTCCTATCTTTTTCCGTAGCAGCAAAACCTTTATAGGGCGTTGCCTGCGCATCCCAAAATCGCTAGCTCTAACCGATTGGATCAACATGGGGCGCCCAATGCAAGACGGTTTCGGACGCAAAATTGATTATCTGCGGATTTCGGTCACGGACCGGTGCAATTTCCGCTGCCAATATTGCATGTCCGAGAAAATGACCTTCATGCCCAAATCGGAGCTCCTGACGCTCGAAGAAATCACTCTGATTGCAGAACGGTTCATCGGCCACGGGATCCGCAAAATCCGGCTTACCGGCGGTGAACCGCTGGTCAGACGGGATATGAAAGACGTTATCCAGCGGCTCGGCAGAAAAGTGGCATCCGGCGAACTGGAAGAATTGACGCTGACCACAAATGGGTCCCTGCTGACCGAATATGCCGATCATCTCGCCGCCCATGGCATGCGGCGGATCAACGTCAGCATGGATACGCTGGACCCGGCCCGCTTTTCCGAAATAACTCGCGGTGCCGATGTGAACGCCGTCCTGGAAGGCGTCAAGGCGGCCCAATCGGCAGGAATCCGGGTCAAGATCAATATGGTCGCACTGCGCGATTTCAATGAAGCCGACCTTCTGCCGATGGCCGAATATTGCGCGCAAAATGGCCATGATCTGACGATCATCGAGACCATGCCGTTGGGTGATGTCGGAGCGGATCGCAACCTGGCCCATATTTCCGCCGATGAATTTCTGGCTCCGTTGAAGCACCATTATACAATCCTTCCTATTCCCCACCGCAGCGCTGGTCCGGCGCGCTATGCCTCGGTCGAGCCGCTCGGCTTGCGGCTCGGCCTGATCACACCGCTCAGCAACAATTTCTGCGATGATTGCAATCGTTTGCGCCTGACCACCGATGGCAAGATATTCATGTGCCTTGGCCACAGCGCCCATGTCGATCTGCGCGCCGCGGTGCGCAAGGATGGTATCGCTGCCGTTGACCAACTGCTCCAACAGGCTCTAAAGCTCAAACCGCAGCGCCATGATTTCAATGCGCAGCTCGATGGGTCCGCAGAGATATTGGAGCGTCACATGAACGTCACGGGCGGATGACCAAGAAGAAATGGGCACTTATCGTTTCCCCTACGCAGCCGGCGCAGGAAGCTGCTGAAAAGCTGAAACCGATGATCGACTGGGTTCCGGTCGAGGAAGCGGACCGCGCCGTGGTTCTGGGCGGCGACGGCTTCATGCTGCAGACGCTGCACCAGATGCTCAATCGCCGGGCGATCATGCCGGTCTATGGCATGAATCTGGGAACCGTGGGTTTCCTGATGAACAACTGGCATCTGGACGATCTCCACGAGCGCCTGACCAAGGCCCGGGCGTTCAAGGTCAAACCTCTCAAGATGGAGGTCGAGACAATTTCCGGCGCCAAATTCACCCTGCCCGCGATCAACGAAGTGTCGCTGTTGCGCGAAACTAGGCAAACGGCGAAGCTAGAGATCGAGATCAACGGCCGGATCATGATGGAGGAACTGGTCTGCGACGGTATCCTGATCGCCACGCCCGCCGGTTCCACCGCCTATAATCTGTCCGCCAACGGCCCGATCCTGCCGCTGACCTGCAATCTGCTGGCGCTGACCCCGATCAGCCCGTTCCGGCCAAGACGCTGGAAAGGCGCGATCCTGCCGGACAAGATGGAGATCAGCATCCGCGTGCTCAACCCCGAAAAACGGCCAGTTAGCGCCGTCGGCGACCAGCAGGAAGTCCGCGATGTCAGCTGCGTCAAAGTTGCCATAGACCGCAGCCAGGCGCTGACCATGCTGTTCGATCCGGAACATGCGCTCGACGAGCGCATCGCCATGGAACAATTTGTCGTTTGATGACTTGCGGGACGCAAATGACATTGTTATAGGCGCGCTTCACCACGAAAGGCTCGGTCCAGAATCGAGCATGTTCCCCGATAGCTCAGTGGTAGAGCATTCGACTGTTAATCGAATGGCCGTTGGTTCGAATCCAACTCGGGGAGCCACCTTTCTTCTTCAAAGCATTGAATAAAAAAGACTTTTTGAAGCCAGTTGACTCTAGCACCCACATAAGTTCCCTCAGCAAAAATTGATTTCCCTTACTTTGCTGTGCTGCGGGCCGGTTCTAATTGTTGGTCATTTTGAACAACAATTAATTTTC
>JAGPVK010000121.1 GCA_018067055.1 Sphingomonadales bacterium
GAGGAATTTCAATTTCCGGCTGCCGATATAGGCGCGCGCGTAGCCCCGCCAATCCTGCCGTTCGTCGGTTGAATAGAGCAGCAATGGTGCATCAAATGTGGATCGGCTGATGCTGGCCGCAACGCCTGCGTTGAGCCCCAATGGCAATTCTCCGCCAATGCCGAGATTGACGCCATAGTTGAAACTGGAATAGCCATCGGCATTGAGCAGATCCCGGCGGGCAAAAACGCTGGCAGAGGCGATCATCGATTTGCCGACAAGATGCTCGTACGTGGCATTGGCGCCAAGCTGCCAGCCGCTATAGGCATCGCTGATCTGGGATTCCGTGCGGCGTGCATCCAGTTCGATACCCAGTCTTTGCCCCTCGCTAAGCGCCTGTTGATATCCGAATCGGCCACCATATTCGCGAGTGGCGAGCCGACCGCCATACCAGCGCTGCAAGCCAACCGCTTGCAACGAGATGCTGCTATAGCGAGCGATACGAAGTTCGGGACCAGCGGCAAGCTGGACAACGATATCGTCAGCTTCTTCACCTTTATAATTGATGATCTTGCTATCGGCATCGAACAACAGGGCCAGCCGATCATCAGCTCTGACGCGGATACCACCCGAAAAGCCGGCGGTTTGACCGATGCCGGAACGCTCACGAGCATTTTCATCCAGTTGCAGGGGTAATTTGATCGGTCCGAAGTTGATGTCGATGGTTTCGGCATTGGTGGCACCATTGATATTGGTGTCCGGCGCGAATCCGAAGTCGAAGCTGAACCGCCAGATCCGCTTGTCGCGCAAGATGCTGCGGGTGTTGCGAATAGTCTGGGCAATTTCGTCCGGCAGATTTTCGTCATTTTGCGCCAGACGAAAATGATAGTCTGCACTCGCTTCCTTGCCGGTCAACAAATAGGCTCTGGCCAGTTCCAGACGCACGCGGGTCTGCCCCGGGTTTTCATCCAGAATCGAGCGAAATTTGTGGATCGCGCCTTCGACGTCACCGGTTTCGATAGCGATATAGCCAGCGAGAAACCGTTGCTGCATTTTGAGCTCGGGCACCTGACCCAAAGCATCGACCAGCGGCAACGCCGCCTGATAATTTTTTTCCTGAATGAGTGATTCTGCTGTCGCCAGAAGCTGTGCCGGCGTCATCCGAAGATTGCACTGGCCAGCTGCATCGCAGGTTGGTTGGAGGTTTGGAGCAATGTCCGCAACAGCATCGGCCACAATCACCAGTGATGCCGCGGCTTGTGCCTGGCCGAAACCAGTGGCGGCAACGCAGGACACAGCTGCAGCCTTGATCAGAGTGGCAGAATTGATCATGCCCGCCTCTAGGGGCGCTTGCCGACAAAAGTTCCCAATATATCGATCCGTTCGTCCGGCGTTCCGCCAACGATCCGATAGCCGCCGCCAACTTCTTGCGCTTGCGGCCCGTAAAAGGCACCATTGATGCTGGAACCGGCGATCACCAGATCCAGCCTGTTTCCAGCGACGCCGGTATTGATGAACCAGGCTTCGTTGAACTGTCCGAAGAAGCCACCGGCGTTGACAAGGTTGATATCGCCGCCGCCAAGGGCACGAAATTGCGCGTCTTTCAGCACACTATGCTGTCCGCTGGTGCCATCAAACATCGGCGCTCCGACCTTGCCATCGAGCGAAAGCGAGAAAGTATTTGCGCCAAAATCGACGCTGGTCGTCGCGCTGCCTGCGATCCACTGCATATAGGTATCGAAATTTGCGTTGATGTCCGGTTGATCGTTGAAAACCATCGTCGCCAGCATGGTGCCGTTGAAGGTGCCGGTGCCCGAGGTCGGCACCGAACTGTTGGCGGTGATTTCACCATAAGCAAAAGCACCTCTTTCGAGGTCGTTCACCTGCGTGGTGAGACCCGTCTTGCCATCATATGATACCGAAGCCTTGTTTCTCAGATAGCCCGCAAAAGTCACATATTGGGTGTCCGTGCCGGGTTTCTGATAGAAAAATGTGGTGGCATCATAGCTGCCGGCTGTTGATTGATCGATCAGATCGAATTGAAATTCGTCCGGCGCACCGGCTACCGGTCGGGACTGGGTCACATTGGCCGAGGAGCCAGATTGCAGATATTGCACTCCAGCTATGTTCCAAAGACCGGTTGCCAGATTTGGCGTACCCAGTTGCGGTTCAACCGCGCCGCCGAAATTCGTCCGGTGAACCGGGTCCTGGAAACGGCTTGCGCCGGTCGTGCCCGCCAGGCCGTTGGAAAAACTGACATTGAAGATCGCATCCCGCGGATCATAAGCGATTTTCAGGTTGGAATTGCGAACGGTGGTCGCATCCCCTTGATATAGCTGGTTGATCTGAGTGGTTGTTCGCAGCGACCGCTGCTGGCCGATGCTGCCCGGATCTTCCACCGTGCTTTGATAACTATGTGACGAGCCCACGGCTGTATAAGTTTTTGCTTCGGTCGGATTGACAAAGGTGTGGCTTGTTCCACCACCGGTGTCACCGCCTCCGCTGCCTGTGGGAGGGGCGCTACTGCCAGCGGATTGCGGTCCTGCGCCGCCGCAGGCGGCAAGCATCGTTGTACTGGCGAGCAAAATCAAAAGGCGCATCGGAATAATTCCTCACATGAGTTCCACATGAGGGCCTAGCTATCATCGGCTTGGTTAATTTCGCGTAAACCATCGCAGGTTCGCGGCCGCCCTCATCTCACTGCATGCGCAGGCCGGGGTAACGAACAACCAAAGGCTTTTGGTTACTTTCCGCGCTTCTTTCGTTCACTATTGAGGTCCAGCACTTCGCTTACGCCCTCCGGGAACAGGCCCAGTCGACGAGCGACTTCCTGATAAGCCTCAGCTTCTCCGCCGAGATCACGGCGGAACCGGTCCTTGTCGAGCTTTTCGTTGGTCTCGATATCCCAAAGACGGCAGCCGTCCGGACTGATCTCATCGGCAAGGATGATTCGCGAAAAGTCGCCTTCAAATACTCTGCCAAACTCGAGCTTGAAATCCACCAGCTTGATCCCGATCCCGGCGAACATGCCAGCCATGAAATCGTTGATCCGGATAGCCATGGCGGAAATATCCTGCATTTCCTCCTGGCTTGCCCAGCCGAAGCAGGCGATATGTTCTTCTGCGACCAGCGGATCACCGAGCGCATCATCCTTGTAGCAATATTCGAGCAACGTGTGCGGCAGCGGGGTGCCTTCTTCAATGCCGAGGCGCTTGGACAGCGAACCGGCGGCGACATTGCGGACGATCACTTCAATCGGGACAATCTCGACCTGCTTGACGAGCTGTTCGCGCATGTTGAGCCGGCGGATGAAATGGCTGGGGATGCCGATATGGCCGAGCAAGGTGAAAATATGCTCGCTGATGCGATTGTTGATCACACCTTTCCCGTTGATCGTTCCCTTTTTTTCGGCGTTGAAAGCGGTGGCATCATCCTTGAAATACTGGATGATCGTACCGGGCTCCGGGCCTTCATAAAGAATCTTGGCCTTGCCTTCGTAGATTTGGCGACGACGGGACATGATGTGGTTCCACTTCGCAAAGAGAGCGACAAAAAATCATGCCCCGGTAAACCGAATCGTGTGATCTCGATTGCACCGGGGCGGAGAACGTTGCCTATATGCGAAACTGCGATGCGGTGCAATCAATCGTCAGATGATGCGGTGACCGGGGTCCGGCGGCCCCAAAAGGTGCGATCTTGCGCTTTGAATCGACGACGCAGGTAAATGACCAGACTCAAAAGCAATATCCAGGGGAGTGTGACGGTCAATATTGTAATCAGAGCACCGATGGACGACCCCAGCATGCTGGAAATATTATTCCAAGCGGTCCGAATGGGAGCCGTGAAGCTGCCAGCACCGGGCGCATTGGATTCATAGTTCACAATGACTTTGCTGAACGCGATACGACCCCGCATTTCCGCGAGCCAGCTGCGGGCTTTGTCGATTTCCTCGTTGACTTCGGTGACCGCCCGCTCGGCTTGCACCAGTTCCTCAACGCTACCGTTGCGCGTGCGGAGCAATTCGGTCAGACGCTTGGCCAGCAATTCCCGGCTGCGCAAACGCGCTTCGGTATCGACAATCTGCTTGGACAGATCTTCGCCTTCGATCGACGTCGAGGCCTCATACCCACCAGCCTGCTTGACCATGTCTGTCAGGCTGGTGCCAAAACTCTTGGCCTTTGGTGCTGCGACCTCAAGGTGAAGCATGGCATAGGCATAATTTGCTTCATCACCGCTGCGTCTCAGGTTGATGACCCGGCAGACAGAGGGACCCTGTTTTTCGCAATAGCTGGCATGTTGTTTCTGGACGTCCGGAATCTGTCCGGCAGAGACGCGATAGCCAAATTCGTAGCTATAGGCGATTTGTGGTTTGGAAACGGGGATGGCATTGTCTTCAGAAGTTTCGTCTGCCGCGTCCATCTCGCGATCACCGGCAGATTGTGCCCCGGCCCTTACCTGATCGCGAGCGATTTCGCTGGGTGAACGTGTATCCATTGCCTCCATGAAGCCAAATGAATTTTCCGGAGCCCCTTCACCCGCGTCAGCCGTTGCATATTCGGGAGCCTCAGGTTCCGATGAACGTTCACCACCCGCGCTGCATGCGGTCAGGACAGATATGGCGGTTAAGCCATAGATTGACATCCGCATTCATCCTGCTCCTCTCTCCGGCCAGTCATGAAAGCTAATGTGATAACATTACATCGTCAACGACAAAACCGGCGCTGTCGAAGATGAATCGAGAAATCTGCAATGGAATTTGCTAAGCAAGTGTCCCGGATAGTCGGTAAGTCTGGTGCAGAAGCCAAAGCGGGGAGGGAATCCATGGCCAAATATGACACCATCGACGAAGTGATGGAAGCGCTCTACGACTGCATTTCCGGACCGCCGGGCGGACAGGACTGGGAGCGTGACCGGGAAATCTATCATCCGCGCGCGCTGATCACCCGGACCAGAATTGTCGACGGGGCGCCGGTGGCCTTCACCTTCAGTTATGATGAATTTGTCGAGGCGACCATTCCGATCCTTGCCGGCCGGAGCTTCTACGAGATTGAGATAGGGCGAAAGACGGATATTTTTGGTCAGATCGCGCATGTTTTCAGCACCTATGAGGCTCGCGAAACGCCGGACCATCCCGAGATTCAATTCCGCGGCGTGAATATGGTGCATCTGTGGAATGACGGTTTCGGCGATGATGGCCAGCCCAATGGCCGGTGGTGGATCATGTCGATCATCTGGGACAATGAACGCGAAGGGCTGAATTTGCCGGGACAATGGCTCGCAGGCTAGCGCTCGCTGGTAATTTGTGCGTCTCGCTCCGCTCTGGCCTTGAAATCGGTTAGCTGTTTTTCGACAACCGATTGATCAATTTTGGAAAAATATGCAGCCTTGATGTCCGGACTGGTAGCAGCGCGCGCAATGATGAGCTGAGTGGCATCGGCGGCGAGGCCATTGTCCGTTTTGCCAGCTTGCAGCGCTGCACTTTGCAGAGTGATGACTTCCCGTTCATATTCACTCTTATCATATTTCTTGATGCGATTTTTCGCATAATCAGAGTTATTATAGGCAATCAAAAATTCAGTCTTGATGGTTTTCGGGACGCTGAAGATCGAGGAATAGGTCGCCAGATTGACATAGCGCTCGTAGCGCGCCCTTATTGCTCTTTTTTTATGGGTTCTGCAGATATTGTTCGGGCCTGGGCGTGACAGCATGTATCCAGCGGTAAGTGCCCTGTTCAACGCCTGCGTTTTGCTGGTCGTGCTGCGCTCAATCCGCTTCACATAGGGGTCGCTGCAGCTTTCCGGCTTTTCCCGGCTGAGCGTGAAGCTGACAATTTTCGTGGTGGGCAATACTCTGACGGTCAATGGGTAGGTGTCCTCGATATATTGAACGTCAATATCGTAGAACTTAACCGCGGCGGGCAGGTCCGCTATCATGCCGGCGAAGGTTTTTTGCGCAGCGGATTTTGTCAGCTTTCCAACCCCCACAATCTCAATCGATTCCGGAGACTCCGAGCCAATCCAGGAAATCTCAATCGGAATTTTGGCTTGAGCGAGCAGCGGAGAGGCAGTCAGGCAGATCGTTGCAACGGCAACGGACTTTAGCAGATGACTGAACTTCGCCATGGCAAATATTTCCCGCAGATTAGTCATTCTTGAAGCCCGGCAGTTTCAATCCGAACTGGCTGGCAATCAGCCCGCCAAACCACAGTGCGATCGCAACAAATGCTGGTTGCTGTCTTTCCTGAAGCACCTCATAGCTCGTTGTCGAACTGCCGCCCGGATTATCGTATAGGCTGGCGGCAATATCGCTATTTCCCAGCAAAGCCCCCAACAGAACGCACAGCAATATGCCAATGGCTGAGCCAT
>JAGPVK010000264.1 GCA_018067055.1 Sphingomonadales bacterium
GCAGGCCACCGCTCCCGATCAGCGCCATGGATCGCTGAAAATTTGTCCCCGATCGGGAGCTGCATACCGCATCATTGTCCGTTGGACCGGCAACGAAAGGCACAGTTAATAGCCGTCTGCTCTCGGGCAATCCGGTTGCAGGCATGTCGCGACAGAATGATGTCCCCATCGATTGCCAACTTGACTCCTTGAGTTTCGCCATTGGCTTCAATGAGATTGGCAAAAACCACTCATCGTCAAAAATAGCGGGGCGATTCCCCAGCATCTCCTGGATTCAGAATTTTTGGTGATTTGAAGGGATTGTTAGCCAGCGTGATCGTCGACCGGATCGTTTGCGGAAAAAACTGGATCCCCCGTGAGGATTCGAACCTCAATTAACGGAGTCAGAGTCCGTGGTATTACCATTATACGACAGGGGAGTGCCGGTGCGGGGCAATAGGCAGGGAGCGGCTTTGGGTCAAGCCTTTTGGTAACGGCTAGGCAGCAATCGGTTCGAGCAGTTCAGGACCGTTGTTGCGGTTGCTGTTGACCAGGCTGGATATTCTGGTTGCCGTCAGATCACCCCGATAGGGTTTTGTCAGTTTTTCCGCGTCTTCCCAGCTATTTTCCAGCCATGCGCCAATCCCGGATTGCTCCAATATCGCTGGGGTGCGGTCATGTATCGGGCTGAAGGACGCAGGTGCTGCGGTGGTAATCACCGCATAGCTGTCGATATCGAGTCGGTCATTATGCGTCCACAGACCGGCAAGCAACATTGGCTGGTGATCGCTGCGCTCGATCTTATACGGTGTCCTGGCCTGCCCGTCGCGCTGCCATTCGTAGAATCCGGATACCATGATGATGCAGCGGTTTTTCTCGAGCAAAGGTGCGAACGATGGTTTCTCCGCCAGTGTTTCGGCGCGGGCGTTGATCATCCTGGCAGCATATTTGCTATCCCTTGCCCAGCGCGGCACAAGACCCCAGTGCATCAGCTCCAGCGACCTTGTACCATTGCGGCTGACACACACCGGCACCTGCTGGGTCGGGCAGATGTTATAATTGGGCTGGAAATTGCTGTTGGGTGGCGGCTGAACGATCGCCAAGATGTCGCGATATTCGGCCCAGGTCAGTTCTTCGTGGCTAAATTTGCGGCCGCACATGATATTTTCCGTTCGACAGGGTGCCCGCCCCTTGCGTCAACGACACAGCGGCGTTATCTTCCCAGACAAGTACCGGCGGTATTATCCGATCCGGAGAACATAAGAGTACGGTCATGGCGGATCAAGCATCCCCATCGCCGCAAGATATAAACGGCGGTTCTTCCGCGAGGAAATCCCGCCCGAAACCTGCGGCGACACATAAAGGACAGAGTCGCATTGCGCCATCTGTCCATCCAGGCGCGGGGCGTTGGCCCAAATTGCGATCCTATGCGGCAATCGACCTGGGCACGAACAACTGCCGGTTGCTGGTAGCAAAACCGTCCTCGGACGGCTTCATTGTCACCGATGCCTTTTCTCGTGTGGTCCGGCTCGGCGAAGGTCTGGTGGAATCCGGGAAAATCAGCAGCCGGGCGATGGATAGAGCCGTCGCGGCTCTGGCTATCTGCGCCGACAAGTTGCGACGGCGCAACGTGACGCTAGCCCGGTCCGTGGCAACCGAGGCGTGCCGGCGGGCCAGCAACGGCGACATGTTTATCGAACGGGTGCGGCGGGAAACCGGTATCGCGCTGGACGTGATCACCGCGGAAGAAGAAGCGCGTCTAGCGGTGCTTGGCTGCCATATTTTGCTCGAACCGGGCGAGGGGCCAGCGCTTATTTTTGACATTGGCGGCGGTTCGACAGAGCTGGTACTGGTCGACACAAGCGGTTCGGCACCGGAGATTATCGACTGGCAGAGCGCCCCCTGGGGCGTGGTATCGCTCACCGAGAGCGAGAAATTTGATGGTGATGATCGGGCGGCTCGCCGCGAGGCCTTTGCCGCGATGCGAGCGCGGGTCACGGACAGTTTTGCCAGTTTTGCTGCCCGCTTGCCGCGGCTCGACCAGTGCGACTACCGCTTGCTGGGCACGAGCGGCACCGTAACCACGCTCGCCAGCCTGCATCTGAAACTGCCGCATTATGATCGCAAAGTGATCGATGGATTGATCGTGCCGACGGAATCGATGCGGGAAATCAGCAATATGCTGGCGCAAGCGTCGCCGGACGAGCGGGCGGATATTCCGTGCATCGGTAAAGAACGCGCCGATCTTGTGGTTGGCGGCTGTGCAATCCTGGAATCGATCCTCGATATCTGGCCGGCCACGCGCGTCGGTGTTGCGGATCGCGGCATCCGCGAAGGTATATTGCGCTCGCTGATGTCGGCCAACGAACGGCGGTCGGTCCGATGAGCCGGGGCAGATCAGGAACCAGACAGAAGGTCAAAACCGCCAAGGGACGAAAAATTGGCTCAACCCGGTGGCTGGAACGACAGCTCAACGATCCCTATGTCAAACAGGCGAGGGCAGAAGGCTATCGATCGCGAGCGGCCTATAAGCTGCTCGAACTGGACGAGCGTTTCAAACTGGTGCGCAACGCCAAGGCGGTGGTGGATCTGGGTATTGCGCCGGGTGGTTGGGCGCAGGTCATGCGCAAATATGCGCCTAAGGCTGCGGTCGTTGGCATTGATCTGCTCGATGTCGATCCGATCGAGGGCGTGACTATTTTCAAAATGGACTTCATGGACGATGCCGCGCCGGATATGTTGATCGAAGCGCTGGGCAGCAAGCCGGATCTGGTGCTGTCCGATATGGCGGCCAATACCGTTGGTCATCAGCAGACCGATCATTTGCGAACCATGGGACTGGTCGAGGCCGGTGCCTATTTTGCGGTTGAAAATCTGCAAGAAGGCGGTGCCTTTGTCGCCAAGGTGCTGGCGGGCGGAACCGACAATGAGCTGCTCACCCTGCTGAAAAAGCATTTTGATGTCGTGAAACATGCCAAGCCGCCAGCCAGCCGCAAAGGCTCATCGGAATGGTATGTCATTGCCCAGGGCTTCAAGGGCAGGGCGGTTTCAGCCTAATTTGCGGCGCGCGCCTTCGCGATCATTTCCTTGAGACCGTCATAGCCGACTGCGCCCACTTCCGACTGATTGCCCACCACCCAGGCAGGCGTGCCGGTGAAGCGCATCTGCTGCGCGACTGCGATATTGTTCGCGATTTCCTGTTTGGCTTCGGGTGAAGCGATAAATGCGCGTGCAGCGGCCATGTCGAGACCGATTTCCTTGGCTGCTGCCTCGATTGTCGAAGGGGTCGGACGACCGGTGGCAAACATGGTTTTATGGAAGGCATAATATTTGCCCTGCTTGGCCGCTGCCAGTGCCATTAACGCCGCATCATTGCTCGCCTCGCTGAGGATCGGGAGCTCGCGGAACACGACTTTCACATTCTTGTCGTCGGCAATCAGCCTGGCAATATCGCGCTCGGTCTGTTTGCAATAGGGGCAGTTGAAATCCGAATATTCGACGACAACCACATCACCATCAGGATTGCCGGCAAAAGCATTTCCGGCAAAGGGTTTTTCGATCTGTTCCCGGACGGCATCGATGGCGGAGGCTTTCTGGCGGTTTTGCAACAGCTCGACCGCTTCCGGAATGATCTCGGGGTTTTTCAGAATATAGTTGCGCACGATCGCCTCAATGGCTTTCTGTTCCTGCGCGTCAATGCCCGCCGCCAGCGCCGCTTCGCTGGTAGCTTCGGATGAGGAGGTGCTGCCGCTTTGCCAGAACCAAACGCTCAATGCGGCCGCAATGGCCAGTCCGGCACCCGCCATAATCATCCACTTTCTGTTCGAATTGTCATCCACAATCGGGTTCTTTCGTTGCACGACGGCATTGGCCATGGGCGCCCGGCTTGTCCAGCCCAAATGGCTGGAGAAAGCGCGTCATGGCTTAGCGACGACGGTTGTTCTTTTCAAATTCGGCCTTGGCGATGAAGGAAATGTCCTGAGCACGTATCCAGTCAGGCGTATTTTCCGAGATGCCGGCCATGGCGATTTGTGAACTGCGAATGGCACCAGCGTAATTTTGTTCCAGCAAGGAGCTTTCCGCCGTTGCCAGCTGCGCCCGCGCGATATCACCCTGCTGCGAGTAGACGACACCCAGTTGATACCAGGCGAAGGGATTGCGGTTATCCTTGTGCACCGCGGCTTTCAATACCTGCGTCGCCTCGTCCAGATATTGCGGGTCCTCGGTGGCGATCAGGGCGTGGCCGAACAGGCTGGCGATCAGCGGCTGGTTGTTGGTCAGCTGGACGGCCCTGCGCAACGATTTCAGCGCTTCGTCGGGTTTTCCGGATTCCAGCAGGATCTGGCCTTGCAGCTCGAGAAAATAGGGGTCGTCGGGTGCAGACTTGAGCAGATTATTGGCTTCGTAAAGCGCGCGATCGGGGTAGGCGCTCTTGTGCCAGGCATAGGCACGGGCATAGCGGGCCGGGACCGACTGGTCGCTTTCCGGATATTTGCGCAGCGTTACGGCAGGGTCGGCCGTATAGCCGAGCAGCTTCGCCTTGACCCGCTGGAACCGGGCTTCAAGATCAGGATCGGATGGCTTGTCCCACGCGGGGTCTTTTTGATAGACATCCCGGAGCAGACTGACCCGTTCCCCCGATAATGGGTGGGTTCGGCCGTAGCTGTCCTCCTGCGGAATGCCGAGGCGGAACTCATAATTTTGCAGCTTCTTGAAAAAATCGATCGAGCCTCTGCCGGATATGCCCGCTGCTTCCAGATAGCGGGCACCCGCGGAATCGGCAGATCGTTCCTGGACGCGACTGAAGGCGAGGAATTTGCCCATCGCGGCTTGTTGCCCGGCGGCCAATATTCCCATGCCCGCGTCGCCGGCGCCTGCGGCGATCGCCGCGGCTCCCAAGATCAGGCTGAGGATGGTAATGCCGGTGGCGGTCTTCACACCCTCGTCAAAACGAATAATATGTCCGCCGGTGATATGGCCCAGTTCATGAGCCATGACGCCTTGTACTTCATTGGCTGTGTCTGCGGTTTCAATGAGGCCGGAGTAGAAATAAATTCGCTGTCCACCAGCGACAAAGGCGTTGATCTGACTGTCATTGATCAACACCACCTCGACCTCGTCTGCATCCAGTTCGGATACTGCCACCAGCGGCGCAACCATGTCGGTGAACAAGGCTTCGGTTTCCGCGTCGCGCAATATCGATTGGGCGGCAACCGGTTGCACGGCGATAGCAACCATCGCCAGAAACGCGACCATGACACGCGCCACTCGCCTTGCAGCGCGCGGGCCGGTGCGGGAAAATGTCTCAGCAAGAAAATTACGCATGAAATTCCTCAGCCTGAAGATCCGGTTGGATCGCTTCCCCCTGACACCACCAGTCTGAACCACGGATGAAATCTGTACCGTCCCCGCCCGCAACTTGGGGCGGGGACGGTATTAATCGATTATCCGAACGTACGTTGCCACCAGCCCTGACGCGGAGAACCGTCGCTCGACTCGGTGGCGTCGCTGTCCGATGATTTTGCTACAGCATCATCTTTCGGTTTGGCGGTCGCTCTCGACTTGCGCGGCTTCGCAGGTGCCTTTTCCTTTACGACCTTGGCCGCTTCTTCTGGCGCTGCTTTGTCCGATGCTTCCGCACTGTCGGCCTTTTTGGCGCGTGCCCGTGGCGCGCGCTTCACCGGCGGCTTCTTGTCAGCCGTTTCGTCTGCGGAACCACCGGTAGCATCAGCCGCTGGTGCAGCGGCTGGGGCCTTGGCTTTGCGCGGTGCACGGCGCCGTTTGGGTTTTTCCTCGGTTACGTCACCTTCCGCTGCCTTGCTTGCCGCTGGCTGCTCAGCCGCAGCTTCGCTTTTGGCAGAGCGGCGTCTTCCGCGTGGTTTGGCCTCGGATTTTTCTTCACTGCCCGTTTCGACCGTGGCTTCAGGGGCCATGTCCGCCTTGCGGGTGCTGTTGCGACGTTGACGGGGCTTTTGTTGCCCTGTCTGTTCGCCAGCATCGGCGTCATTAGTCTGGGCCGCCGCACCGTCGGCATTTTCGGAGCCGGTATTTTCGCTATTGCCGGATTCCGAACGATCACCGCCACGGTTGCGTCTGCCCCGCCGACGCCGTTTGCGCTTGGGCCGTTCGCCACCGTCTTCCCGTTCTCCGCGTTCGCCACGATC
>JAGPVK010000129.1 GCA_018067055.1 Sphingomonadales bacterium
CGCTGGCGATGGCCGCGGTCGGGTTGCTGGAATCGCTGCTGACCGCGTCGATTGTCGATGACCTGACCGAGACCCGCAGCGACAAGAAGCGCGAAACCTATGGCCAGGGCATTGCCAATTTCGTCACCGGCTGGATCGGCGGCATGGGCGGTTGCGCGATGATCGGGCAGTCGGTGATCAATATCAAATCCGGCGGCCGGCGGCGGCTGTCGACCTTTGTCGCCGGTGTGATGCTGCTGGTGCTGATCGTCGGGCTCGGCCAGTGGGTTGCGCAAATTCCGATGCCGGCGCTGGTCGCGGTGATGATCTTTGTTTCGGTCAGCACGTTTCGCTGGCAGAGCTTTACCGAAATCACCCATCATCCATGGCCTTCCAATGTCGTGATGATCGCCACCGTGGTGATGGTCGTGGCGACCCACGACCTGTCGATCGGCGTGCTGACCGGGGTGCTGCTTTCGGGCATATTCTTTGCCTGGAAGGTGCGGCAACTGGTCCGGATTCAGGATTTTGTCGAGGTCACAACGCACCGCTATGTCTTCGCCGGGGAAGTGTTCTTCGGCTCGGTTGACATGCTCTATGAAGCGATCGAGTTTAACGAGGACGAAATCGACAGCGTGATCATCGATGTCCATGACGCGCATTTCTGGGACATCAGCGCGACCGGCATTTTGGACAAGATTGTCGAGCGGCTGAAGAATGAAGGCAAGACGGTCGAGATCATCGGCCTGAACCAGGCGAGCGCGACGCTGGTGGAAAAATATAGCGAGAATGAAAAGCCGTTTGAGAGCCTGGGGGTTGTCGGGCACTAGGCCTGCGCCCGGGGATATTGTGCCCCTGCGAAGGCAGGGGCCCATCTCGGAAAAGTGAGGCATACGCAATGGCTGGTTTGTCGCCAGACGGGCGTTTGTGCGCAATTCTCTCTTGCCCTTCAGACGGAAAAGTGGAGATGTGCCCCTGCTTGCGCAGGGGAACACAAGGGTGGGTAGTGAAATGCTCCGGCGCAGGCCGGAGTCCAGACGATCGGGCAGGATCATTCTGGGCCCTGCCCTGCGGCAGGGAACTATGAGGGTCGGCATTGAACCCGTGCTCCGCACTTGATGCGGAGCCGTGCAGTCGCAACGCCATCTCCTGCCGCCAGAGCTCCGCATCAAGTGCGGAGCACAAAGTCCTGTTGACCGCGTCCCGCCTTTGCCGCACATCTGCTGCAAAGTTTACAGGAGACCAACATGATCAAGCTGCACCATCTCGACTATTCCCGTTCGTCCCGGATCATCTGGCTCTGCGTCGAGGCCGGGATCGATTATGAGATGGTGACCTATCACCGCGATCCGGTGACCCGGCGGTCGCCGCCGGAGCTGGCCGAAGCGCACCGGCTGGCCAAGGCGCCGACGGTGGACGTGGACGGCGTGACCATGGTCGAATCCGGCGCGATCATCGAATATCTGATCGAGCGGCATAGCGATGGCGCGCTCGGCGTGGCGGTTGATCATCCGGAGCGGGCGAAATATCTCGAATGGCTGCATTTTGCCGAGGGCACGATGGGGATGAGCTTCATCATCACCGGCATCGCGCCAATGCTGGGCGGCCTGCCGGAAGTGCTGAACGGTTTCCTGCAGGCGGAAGTCGACAAGCTGCTCGACCATCTGGAGATCGAGCTGGAGGGCAAGGATTTCCTGGTCGCGGACAAATTCACCGGCGCGGATATCAACCTGCATTATATGCTGGAAGGCCGCGCGGCGCTGGGGCAGCTGGACAGCCGCCCCAATTGCAGCCGCTATTTCGAGGCGCTGGTGGCGCGGCCGGGCTATCACAAGACGGTCGAACTGGGCGGCCCGGTGTTGTTGCCGCGGCCTAGTTGAAATTGAAGTTAGATTGAAATTAGGAAGAAGTTCAGCATTCGGATCTTTTTGATTCTCTTAGCTTGTATTATATTTTTGCTGGCGATGGCTTTTGTTGGGTATACCAATGAAGGGCTGAAAGGTCAGATCGCGGAGATTGATCGAGCTTTGTTGATGATCGGCTTCGTCGTTGGCGCAGGCGCAATCTCTCGATGGATCATCAATTTTGCGAATAGTCGATTTAGCAAATGAAGTTCCAAAGGATCTTTTTGACAGTTTAACAAACTGCATCCCTCACAACGGCAACCCCAGCCTATTTCTGCCCTTCAACTCCTGCTTCAAATTCGCGGGATCGAGGGCAAAGACGAAGTCGAAACTCAAGCTGCCTCAACCGCGCTCGCAAACATAGCTCCCTGATCGGTAGCATGTTCGAAAAACAGCGACGGCTCGATCAGCTCCAGTTCCATCAGGCGAAAATCGCCCATTGCATCGCGGAGCATGTCGACGCGGGCATAGAGCAAGGTTTCGATGCCGAGAATCTGCTCGGCGGCCTGGCGCGCCTGCACCGCCAGTTCTTGCGCGCCTGCGGGGCAATCCGTGCCGCTTTCCGATCCGCCGAGAAATTCCTGGACGCGGAAATCGCCTTTGGCAGGGCGCTTGAGGATGGCGTGGCTGAATATGCTGCCGAAATAGAAGAGCGAATATTCGCCTTCCTGCGCGATTGCGGGCTGGAAGGGCTGGATCAGCATTTCCCGGCCGGCGATGGATTCGGGCAGGGGTTCGCCCAAGCCTAGCCGGAAGGTGCCGTCGGCACCGCCGGAAATGGGCGGTTTGACCACCAGCTGATCGGTTGCGAATTTCTGTGCTGCCTCGGCAATGTCGTCCGGCGACAAGGCCTCGCTGATCACGGTCGGGACAATAGCAACGCCTGCCTTTTCCAGTGCGAGCAGATAGGATTTGTTGCTGTTCCAGCGCAGCACCGATACCGGGTTGGCCAATTTTATCTGCTGCTGTTCCAGCTGGTCGAGCAAGGCGAACCAGCGCGGGCAGTCCCTTTGATAGCCCCACACCAGCAGCGGCAGAACCAGATCATAGCCGCTCAGGTCGCCGGGATCGGTCCAGTGGCGGAAGCTGATGTTATCGCCCAATAGCCGCTGATAGGTAGCGCGCGCCGGGCCGAGATCCTCGAAATAGTCGGGCGCCGCCGTCAA
>JAGPVK010000130.1 GCA_018067055.1 Sphingomonadales bacterium
GAGGAAGGATTTGAGCTCCATTGCCGGCTTCCCGGCTTTTTGAATCACTGCCGGCTGAATTGATCCGCCGCCGCAGCCGATGCGCAAATACTCGTCCAATATTGAGCCAGAAGGTCCCCCGGCATCGGCAACCGTTGCCTCGAGAATCCGATATCGGTTTCCCTGATATTCGAAAAAGGCGCCCGGTTGGGGATTGAAGGCCCGTATCTGCCGTTCGACCTGTTCGGCAGGCAGGCTGAAATCCAGATGCGCTTCCTGTTTCTCGATTTTTTTCGCATAGGTCGCGAGTGCTTCATCCTGTGCTTTGGGTGGATATTGCGAAGGCGCCGCCAGATATTGCACCATCAGCTCTGCACCCGTCCCGGCCAGCTCTTCGGTCAGTTCGCCAGCGGTCTTGCCGTCAATGGGTGTTGCTGCCTTGAGCAACATCGGTCCGGTATCCAGCCCCGCTTCCATCTGCATGATGGTGATTCCGGTTTCTGCATCACCGGCCAATATCGCGCGCTGTACCGGCGCCGCGCCGCGCCAGCGCGGCAGCAGTGAGCCGTGGATATTCAGGCAACCCATCTTGGGCGCATCCAGGATCGCCTGCGGCAGGATCAGGCCATAAGCAGCGACAATCGCCACATCCAGATCAAGCGCAGCAAAGTCTGCCTGTTCAATTTCGCCCTTAAAAGAAACCGGCGTGCGCACTGCTATGCCAAGTTCTTCCGCCATGCCTTGTACAGGCGAGGGAGAGAGCTTCTTGCCGCGACCGGCACGCCGGGGTGGCTGCGAATAAACCGCCACGATCTCATGCCCGGCAGCGTGCAGCGCTGTCAGCGCCGGAACGGCAAAATCGGGCGTTCCCATGAAGGCCATGCGCAGGGATTTGATGCCGGACGTCATATTATAACTTTCTTCGGGTCACACGGGTCACACTCCCTGTTCCGGAAAATGATTTTCCGGACGGGAGGAGCCCCGTCACATTTTTGCGCGTTTCACATCACATTTCTGATCCGTCCCTGACATGACCCGGACAATATCGTTTCCGGTTCGTGTAGGACAGCCATTTTATGCTTGGCAGGCTTGTGCGGCTGCTCCTAATGACTAAGCCATGGCATCGCAAGAGATCGAAAATCTGGTTCAGGCCCTCGCCAAGCTTCCCGGTCTTGGCCCGCGCTCGGCGCGGCGAGCAGTCCTGTATCTGATCAAGCGTCCGGAAACGGCGATGAAGCCGATATTGGCGGCGATGGAGCGTGTCGATCAGCACCTGGTAACCTGCACAATTTGCGGCAATGTTGATACGCAGGATCCTTGCCAGATATGCAGCGATCCCCGCCGCGATGAAAAGGCGCTGTGCGTGGTCGAGGAGGTTTCCGATCTCTGGGCGCTCGACAAGTCGCGTCTGTTTCCCGGAAAATTTCATGTGCTGGGCGGCAAATTGTCGGCACTCGATGGCGTACGGCCGGAGGACATCGGCATTGATACGCTGATCCGGCGGGTAGAGGCGGGCGGCATCGACGAGGTCGTGCTGGCAATGAACGCGACGCTGGAGGGCCAGACGACCGCTCATTATATCGCCGAACGTCTCGAAAATTATCCGGTCAGACTGAGCCAATTGTCTCACGGCATACCGGTCGGCGGCGAGCTGGATTATCTCGACGAGGGCACTTTGGCGCAGGCGCTGCGTTCACGAAGGCCGATAAATAAAGATTGAACCGATTTTAGTTGAAGGTGCGTTCAGGGTTGCCAGAAATCTGCCTGAAAGCCTTGCAGATTGCGGGGAAATCAGGTCAGGCCGGCTATGACGCTACGTCATCCTGCCCTTAACATTTATTTTCTGCTTCCCGGAAAAGCCGGCCACGACTGGCGATGAAAAATCGTCTGATCGTTTCTTGCGCAACGCGCTCATCATAAGCTGACAAAAAAGCCACAGTTCACGGAAAACCGCCGCTTCGCCCTGCGATTTAACTGTCAAATTAAATAGGTCGGACTATCATTGGCGGGTAAAAAAAAGAAGTTTTTAGGAGAGCATGTTATGAAACTAGCATTGAATCTGTCTGCGTGCGCATTCGCACTTGCAGCAATCGCCACCGCCCCCGTTTATGCACAGACGCAAGCCGATGCAGCTGATCAAGCTGGCGGAAGCGACGAAGGTACCATCGATGATAACGTGATCGTGGTGACCGCACAGGGTCGGGCGCAGGCCTTGTCCGACGTGCCGATTGCCGTGTCAGCCATTGGCGCGGAACAATTGCAGCAGAGCGGAACCAGCGACATTCGCGAACTCAATCAGCTGGCGCCTTCCTTGCTCGTTTCCTCGACTGGCAACGAAGCCAATGGCTCTGCCCGTATTCGCGGTATTGGTACGGTTGGTGACAACCCCGGCCTGGAAAGCTCGGTGGCGGTATTCATCGATGGTGTCTATCGTTCGCGTAGCGGTAATGCGCTCAGCGAACTGGGTCCGATCGAACGGATCGAAGTTCTGCGCGGACCACAGGGAACCTTGGGTGGCCGGAACTCTTCAGCTGGCATGATCAGCATCACCACCGCCGCACCGGAATTTGTATTTTCCGGTTATGGTGCCGCAACTTACGGCAATTATAACCAGATCCGCCTCGAAGCCGGTATTAACGGTCCGCTGAGCGATACCATCGCTGCGCGTGTGGATGGCGTTTATCTGAAACGCGACGGTTTCTACACCGATGTCGTCAACGGCACCGACGTCAATAACAAGGACCGTTTTCTGGTCCGTGGTCAGCTGTTGTTTGAGCCAAAGGATGGACTGACGGTCCGGGTGATTGGTGACTATTCAAAGAAAGACGAATCCTGCTGTGCAGCGACGTTCGTCCAGCCTGAATTTGCGCAGCGGGCAAGAGTAAGCCCGGGACTTGATCCTTTCGCTCTTCCACAGCCTGGTGCGCCCGCTCTTACCGACACGGCGAATCCGATCATACCGGTGCTGTTGGCGCTCGGTCAAAACAGCAACGCGCTTACGCAAAGTACGTTCAACCGGGATATCTATGTCACACCCGGTCGTTCATATGCCGGTGAGACGGAGGATTTTGGCGCTTCGGTTGAACTCAATGCCGAACTGGGTGAGATGAACTTCACGTCGATCACCGGATATCGTGAATATTCCAACTTTCAGGGTAGTGATACCGATTACACACAGGTAGATATCCTTTATCGCGAGCCGAATGAAAATGCCGGTGCTCGTGAGTTTAAAACCTTTACGCAAGAACTGCGACTGCAGGGTTCGGCGTTCGACGACAAGCTGGATTGGTTGGTCGGCGGTTTTTACGCCAACGAAAAGCTTGAGGTACGAGATAATCTGCGCTTTGGTTCGCAATATGGTGCCTTCGCACCATGCCGTGTCGTCAATGCCGTTAACCCGGCCCTTGCATCTCCAACCAGCACAGGCTGTCTAAGCGCTGGCGGCAGGGCTGCATTGCAAGCCGCAAATGGAGGTGCTGGCGCATTCGGTGCAGCGACACCGTTGATTTTTGCCGGTCTGGACAATCTGGCTCAGATCAATGACAAGGGAACGGTGCTCGACACATATAATCAGAAAAGCGAAAATTTTGCTTTTTTCACCCACAAGATCTTCCACGTTACCGACAAGCTCGATCTGACTTTGGGACTGCGCTATACCAATGAAACAAAGGATTTT
>JAGPVK010000137.1 GCA_018067055.1 Sphingomonadales bacterium
CAGACGCTCGAACAAGGTGAAGGCATCTGCGGTAGCGCCAGCAAAACCGCCGATAACCGATCCATCATGGAGTTGGCGGACCTTGCGGGCATTCCATTTCATCACCGTCTGTCCCATCGATACCTGACCGTCGCCAACGACGACGACCTTGCCATTTTTTCTTACCGATAAAATTGTGGTGCCGTGCCATTGCTGCAGGCCATGTTGCTGATTTTCTGTCATGAAACGGGATATGGGTAATGTGGTGCCGATGTGCAACCAAAGGTGTGCCGGCTTCGCATTATGACCGAATATTCAATAGCAAAGCCTCGAGTAAGGCCTTTGGTTTCTGATCAGTCAGCAGGGCAAAAAAAATGGCGACCAGATGGCCGCCATTCTATAATTTTTAAATCTGAACTAGTTCAGGGGGAGGTTGGTGTATTTTCGCTGCCGTCGGCTGCGATAATGATACCACCAATAACTGCTGCTGCAGCAAGGATCGCAATGATAATGCCCGAGCCACCCTCAACATTGCTTTCGCCGCCAACAGTTGCACCGGTACGTGCGACCGAAGACACTGGCTGAGCAGGCTGTACAGCCTGAGCCAAGACGGGTGCGCTTACAAGCGATGCTGCTGCTGCAGCCATTCCAATTTTACCGAAACGCATAATTTGCTCCTTCAGGGTTTCGCATTTCATTCAATACGCGATAACCAATGGCATAACAGACCACTGAAATCAACCATGTTATTGTTCAAAATAGGAATATCCAAATTCCGTTGCAAAGATCACACAGATTTTGGTGTTGCAAAGAAAATTGCAGATTATTCGAGATATCCAGGTACTTCGTTAATTTCGCTTGCTCGGCCTTCCGATTGCCGTTGACTTCTCAGGGTTGTTCCGATTCAAGACGTTAACCAAGAGACGAAAATTGGTACTGGAAACTATAGCTAACAAATTGTTAACTAGTGGACATGGACAGAGAAAGATTCAGACCACTGGTTTTGCGTGAGGACGCCGTCAGGCACCCGTTTCGTCAACGTCTGCCGATCGAAATCATTCAGATTGCTAGAGAGAAGCATGATTCTGAAAGGGCCGCGATCGCGAAGGAAAAAGGACGCGGGGATGACGTCAGCTTGTTTCTGCTGAGCTTTCTCGCATTTTTCACAGCATTTTATATGTTCATTTTCTGATCCGACCGCAGCGGTCAGTCACAGGCGCGGTGGAGTTGCTGGCCAAGCCATGCCGCCACCAGACACATGGCGGCAACCAGCAACAGTTGCTCGGTCGTGGAAACGCCCAGCATACTGAGTCCCAGAGCGCCCAGAGCACCCAGCACCATACAGCCGGAATTGACGACATTGTTGGCGGCGATGGTGCGCGCAGTCTGGCTGATATCGACGGTGGTGGTCAGAAATGCGTATAACGGCACGACAAACATGCCGCCGAATATCGATACCCCGCCCAGCGTGCCGAGCAACGCCCATGCGCCGTCATGCACGATGAATGTCTTGAAAGTGTAGAGCTGGCCGTCGGGCAAACCATCCCAGCTGCGGGCTATGAAGTAGAGAATGACCACGAAAACCCCCATCAGAATAACGCTGACCGGCGCAAAGCGTGCCGACACTTCGCTTTTCAACAGACGGTTGACGAGGATGGAACCGATCGCAATGCCCATCGAGAATACGCCCAGAAAGAGACTGGCCACTTCCGGTGTCGCGGTTAGCACATTCTCTACCAGCGGCGGAAACTGGATGATCATGACCGATCCGATGGTCCAGAAAAAGCTGATCGCAATAATCGCCAGATACAATCTGCGAACATGCAAAGTTGCCGAGATCAGGCGAATAGAAGAGCGGACGAAATTAAAGTCGATTTTCTCAACCTCCTTTTGCGCCGGAGCGGGCGGCATGAACTGGGCAGCTATGCGGCCGATCAGCGCCACCAGAAAAACCGTGAAGATCGCAATCTCGACGCCATTTCCATCGCGATCGATGATGATCCCGCCGAGAATGGTTCCTGCCAGAATGGCAATATAGGTGCCGGCTTCAACCAGTCCGGTGCCAGCGAGCACTTCGTCTTTCTGCAGATGTTGCGGTAACACGGCATATTTGATCGGACCGAAAAAGGTCGATTGCAGGCCCAAAAGGAACAAGGCGGTGAGCATGATCGGGATATTGTGCAGCCAAAGCCCGACACCGCCAATGACAGCGATGAATATCTCCAGCGTTTTGACGAATCGGGTGATCCGTGACTTGTCGTAATTGTCAGCCAGCTGGCCTGCGAGAGACGAAAACAGGAAAAACGGCAGGATGAAGAGTCCGGAGGCAAGAGCATTGAATGCAAAATCCTCGGATTCACTATCGTAAATGCCGTAGGTCACCAGGATGACCATCGAGAATTTGAAGAGATTGTCGTTAAATGCCCCAAGGAGCTGCGTCAGGAACAATGGCAAAAACCGTCGTGTTCGCAGCAAATGCGCCGTATTTTGCATAAAATGAAAATCTCTTTTCGTGCGGAAAAATGAGCGTTCCATCGTCCTTAGCCCATTCAGCCACAGCGTCAACGCGGATCAGGACCGCCTGCGCCTTGAATTCGACCATTAATTGGCTGAATCAATTTTCATTTTGGGCAAATCCGTTTATGCGGAAGCCGCGATGCTGAATTTGCCAAACATATTGACACTCTCGCGAATCTTTGCGGTGCCGATTCTTGTTTTTCTGCTCTGGCCGAACTTTGATGTGCGCGCCTCGCAGCCATTGCCGATCGACTATTTGCTGACCTTCGGGCTCTATTGTCTGATGGCGGTCACCGACTATTTCGACGGATATCTTGCCCGCACGCAGGGTACTGTTTCCAAGCTCGGCATATTTCTTGATCCGATCGCCGACAAGATCATGGTGGCCGCCGTGGTCTTGATGCTGATCTTCACCAGAGACATCAATGGCTGGCACACAATCGCCGCCATTGTCATCCTGTTGCGCGAGATCATGGTATCCGGTCTGCGTGAATTTCTTGCCGGTTTACAGGTCAGCGTGCCGGTGTCCCAATTGGCCAAATGGAAAACCGGATTTCAGATGATTTCCCTTGGCGCGCTGATATTGGCCGGCGGTTTGCCTCACTTTCCGATCGTGCAAACCCTCGGCTTGTGGACGCTCTGGGCAGCCGCGATCCTGACGCTGATCACCGGATGGGATTATCTGCGTGTCGGCCTGAAGCACATGGATTGATGGAGCGTTCGCTGAACATCATTTATTTTGCCTGGGTGCGGGAACGTCTTGGCCTGGACCAGGAACGAGTCGCGCTCGGTGACGGGATCGAGACCATCAGTGACGTGCTGACGATGCTGGCTGACCGGGGGGCTGGCTATGCGGAAATATTTTCCGATATCGGCAAGCTGCGTTTCGCCCTTGATCAGGATTATGGCGTGCCCGGTACCGCAATTGAATCTGCCCAGGAACTGGCGATTTTCCCGCCGGTCACCGGCGGATGATCACGATCCAGGTCGGGGAGGCCGATTTCGATATCGGCGCAGAAACACTGGCTGTCGCCGGACAGGGTGGCGGGGCCATTGCCAGCTTTGTCGGGCAGGTTCGCGATGACGGCAATCTGGCATCGCTCGAGCTGGAACATTATCCGGCGATGACAAAAAAGGCGCTGCGGAAGATTGCCGAAGCGGCGCTCTCCGAGTGGCCGCTCCATGCGGTTACGATCATCCACCGGGTCGGGAAATTGGCCGTCGGCGAAAATATCGTCCTGGTTGTGACCGGATCCGATCATCGCGAAGCGGCGATCGAATCCTGCTCTTTCATCATGGACAGGTTGAAGACCGTGGCACCGTTCTGGAAGAAGGAAACCCGCACCGACGGTGCCGTCAAATGGATCGAAGAACGGGCATCCGATGTCGAAGCATCGGAAAAATGGCAGAAATAGGAATTTTTCTATGCGTGGGCTTTCGAAACCCAGTTTTGCGCGCCCTTCATGATCTCCGCCAACAGTTGAAATTCGCTCCGCCGCGGACTGTTCTTGCGCCAGACCAGAGCGATATCGCGGGTAGCCCGATCCGATTTCAGCGGCCTTGCGACGATATCCGTATAATTTAATATCCCGCTGTCGATCGCCATTTTCGGGAGCAGGGTCAGGCCAAGTCCATTGTCCACCATCTGCACCAGCGTGTGCAGCGAGGTGCCCATCATCCGGGCGGATGCGCGCAGTTCAGGCCGATTGCAGGCCGCGAGTGCGTGATCCTTGAGACAATGGCCGTCCTCGAGCAGCAACAGCTGTGTCTCATCAATGTGCGCGGGGTCCACTTCGAGCGGCGGATCGCGCGGATCATTTTTCGGGAAGGCGACAAATATCTCGTCACTGAACAGGACTTCGAACTCGACATCGCCGCAGGGAAAGGGCTGCGCCAGCAGCACGCAATCGGCATGACCATGATGGAGGGAATCGCACGCCGCCTGGCTGGTTTCCTCTTTCAGATACAGTTTCAGTTCTGGCCGTTCCTTGCGCAATTGCGGTAGCAGGCGGGGCAGAAGAAACGGTGCGATCGTCGGGATCACGCTCATCCGGATATCGCCGGCCAGCGGTTTTCCTGCGGATCGCGCCATTTCCGAAAGCTCTTCTGCTTCGCGCAGTATCCGATAGGCTTTTTCCACCATCTGATTGCCCAGATCGGTGAATCGGACCACCCTGCGCGTACGTTCAACCAGCACGATATCCAGCAACGCTTCCAGTTCCTTGATGCCAGCCGACAAGGTCGACTGGGTGACGAAGCAGGATTCCGCTGCCTTGCCGAAATGGCCATGCTCCTTCAGCGCTACCAGATATTGCAGTTGTTTGAGCGTAGGCAGGTAGGTCGACATTATCGAGGCTTTCGATCAATAGCAGGATATTGATCTACTATAGTGATTATCTGTCGTTTGAAAAGTATCAACCGAATTGGGTTGCAAGAAAAGACTGGAAATAGGGGGCTATCGTGCCTAGCTTATAAGCTTGGAAACATCCGGAGGAAAAACATGTTTCGGGAACTGGGCGCTTATCTGGATTCTATCAAGGCGCGCGACCCGGCTCCGCGCTCACGCTGGGAAGTATTGCTTTACCCAGGCGTATTGGCGATTGGCCTTCACCGACTGGCCCATTGGCTGTTCCGGGGCGAACTATATTTCTTCGCCCGGTTCATCAACCATATAGCGAGATTTCTCACCGCGATCGATATTCATCCGGGTGCCAAAATCGGCAGGCATCTGTTCATCGACCACGGTTTTACGGTGATTGGCGAGACTGCCGAAATTGGCGATAATGTGACAATCTATCAATGTGTGACTCTGGGCGGTACCAATCCGGCCAATGGCGTCGGCGGAAAACGCCACCCCACCATTGAAGATGATGTCATATTGGGTTCCGGTGCCCAGGTATTGGGTCCGATCACCGTTGGCAAAAGAGCGCGGGTTGGAGCGAATGCGGTTGTCACCCAGAATGTACCGGAAGGCGCCACTATGGTTGGTGTTCGCGCCCGGCCGACATTGGTCGAGGCAAAGGATTATCAGAAAGAATTTGTTCCTTATGGAACCCCGTGCAGTGAGATTTTTGACCCATCGACGCAAAAGCTGGAAATATTGCAATGCGAGATGGAGCAGTTGCAGAAGCGCATTGCTGCCTTTGCCAAGGAGCGGAACGGGGACGGAAAATCAATCAAGTCCGAGGGACGTGACAGCGCTTGATGCGTTTTGGTGATTCCAACATATCGGCCTTTCCGCAGCAAGGCACCCCGTCGCAAGTGGGATTTGAGCGGCGGGAACTGGATCGCATACTCAACCTTTATGGCCGCATGGTCGCCGCAGGCCACTGGAAAGACTATGCCATGGACATGCGACGCGATGTCGCGATATTTGCCGCCTTCCGTCGCGCATCGGAACGCCCCCAGATCAGGATCGAGAAGCGACCTGCCGAGCGCAATCGTCAGGGCATGTGGTCGCTGCACGGCGAACAAGGCCAGATATTGAAGCGTGGCCATGATCTGTCGGGGGTGCTGGCACCGGTGGAACGGAAACTCCTGAAACTGGTCTCTGACTAGCAGATCAAGTCCGATCGCCTGATATCAGGTCGCCTGGAGTCTAGCCCTCAGCTGCATCGGTATCGAGC
>JAGPVK010000451.1 GCA_018067055.1 Sphingomonadales bacterium
TTCCTTACTATATTTCGCATAAACCAGGGTTGTTGCCGTCGTTGAAGCCATGCCTCCCAAAACTCCGGCAATTGCGACGCCCGACTTATGCCCAAATATTTTAAGTGCGAGATAACCCAATAAGCTAAGCCCGCTGATGAGGACCACCAGCCAACCGATTTGATAGGGGTTAAATACCTCGTAAGGGCCGTAATTGTTGTTTGGTAATATTGGCAATAAGATAACGGCGATCGCTGCGAATTGGAAAAACGATATTATTTCCTGTTTGGTCAACCTTTGCGGTACCTCTCGCAATTCTTTACGAAAATAGAGCAATGCAGTCATCGTCACGGCAATCGCGGCGGGCAACAACGGATGGCCAATCCATAAAATATAACCCAATATAAAGGTAATTAGCGCAGCGACTACCGTCGTGGTATCAGGCTCTTTAGCCAGGGATTTTATTTGGGCGATCATCAGACAGGCGGCGACAAGTATCAAAAGCGTCCAGGCGCCAATCTGAGAATCAGTTTGCGCCCAGATATAGCCGCCCAGCGAACCAGCAAGTGCGATTAATGTGAAAGTCCGTAGCCCTGCGATGGAATTTTCATGGCGCTGTCTCTCCAATCCGACCAAAAAGCCAAGGGCCAGGCTTTGGCCAAAGAGCATCAAATGCGAAATTTGAGGGGCATCGTTAATCATCTTTGACTAATTTCCCAAAAGCCCCGTTGAGAAACACAGATGTGCTGTCTTAGACGCGAGCTTTGCCAGAAGCCCATTGGGCCAATCGCGCAAAATGCTACTTTTCCAGATTTGGGAGCCTGCCATATATGGTTTTCCATCAAAAAAACTTTCCAGCCAATTGGATCAATCCGTAAATGGCAATGGAAACGCTCGCAGCGCCAGGTATCGTGATCAACCATGTCCCGAAGATATGCTTTGCAGTGCCCCAGTGAACTGACTTCGGCCGCTCTGATGTGCCAACGCCCATAATTGCAGTGCTGACCACCTGGGTGGTGGAAACAGGCGCTCCGAGAGCAGATGCCGCCAAAATCACGCCAGCTGACGTCAATTGTGCATCCAACGCGTGGATTGGCCGAACTTTGTAGATCCCGAAACCCAGCGTACGCACAATGCGCCAACCGCCTGTCAGCGTGCCTATTGTGATCGCTGTTGCGCTCGCCAAAATAACCCAAAACGGCACATAGAACTGCCCGCTGACGCCGCCCAGGACCAGGATCATGGCAATCACACCCATGCCTTTCTGGGCATCATTTGTTCCATGAGAAAAGGCCAGAGCCGCCGTTGTCAGCCATTGAAAGGCGCGAAGATATTTATTGGCAGATGGCTTAGCGGCCCGCAAGGCGAAGACCATGATGCGGTGTAATAGGCCGCCCAGGAAAAACCCCAGAATGGGTGAAAGAAACAAAGCTCCCACTATCTTGGCGACACCCTTGAGATGAAAGCCGTCAGTTAGCTCAAA
>JAGPVK010000144.1 GCA_018067055.1 Sphingomonadales bacterium
ACGGCCAGAAAATCTGGACGTCGCAGGGCATGCAGGCGACCCACATGTTCATGCTCGTCCGTACCGAGCCCGATGCGCCCAAGCATGACGGCATCACCTATTTGCTGATCGATCTCGATCAACCCGGCATCACCCGGCGACCGATCCGCCAGATGACCGGCGAGGAGGGCGACCATACGTTCTGCGAATTTTTCTTCGACAATGCCGAAACGCCGGTCGGGCTGCAGGTCGGCGAACGCGGCCAGGGCTGGTATGTCAGCCGCACCACATTGAAGCACGAGCGCGCCAGCATCGGCAGCGCCGACGGGCTGGGCAAGCAGTTTTCCAAGCTGGTTGACCTGGCGCAGGAAACCGGGCGCATTTCCGATCCCCTGATCCGCGACAGGTTGGCGCAGATCGAAGGCTTCGTGCTGTCGCATCGTTACACCAGCTTCCGCCTGTTCTCCTGTTCCGCGGCCGGGGAAGATCCGGGCCGGGTGCAGCTGATGATGAAATTGCTGCTTACCGAGACCGGGCATGAAATCGCTTTGCTCGCGCAAGAACTGATGGGCGAACATGCCTTTATCGAACCGGCAGGCGCAGGCGGGCGCGGACCCCGCGGGCTGCGCGGTCCGGAAAAATGGATGGACCAGATCATGGGCAGCCTCGGCAACTCCATCGCTGGCGGGACAACCAATATCCAGCGCAATATCATCGGTGAACGCGGACTGGGTCTGCCCCGTGATGTCATCGCGGGAGGCGGCAAATGAGATTTCATCTTTCCGAGGAGCAGATTTCGATTCAGGACGCTGTCCGGGGAACGCTGGCCGACAAGTGGTCGATGGATCATCTGCACAAATTTGCCGACAGCGACTCTGATTTTGACCAGCCAAGCTGGGATGCGCTAATGGCGCTGGGGCTGGCAGCTATATTGTCGCCGGACAGCGGCATGGGGTTGCTTGAAGCCGCATTGGTCAGCGAAGTGGCAGGCGAGGCGGCGGCCGCCGGACCGCTGATCGGGCAGATGCTTGCTGTTATGGCGGTGTCGCGATCATCCAATGACGGTGCCAAGGCGCACCTTGACGCTTTGGTCGAAGGTACAAGCATAGCCACTCTGGCATTCGGCGACAGCGCCTATGTGCCTTGTGCCAATGCTGCCCACCTCTTCCTACTCGGTACGCGCGACGGTGCCATATCACTGGTCGAGGCCGGGGAGGGTGTCACCATCGAAACCGTCCGCTCGACCGACAGAAGCCGTCCGGTTTCCAGGGTCAGGTTTGACGGAGCCAAAGCGTACGAGCTGTTCGCTGCTGGCGATCCGATGGTGGCGAAGCTGTTCGATGCGGCGCTGGTCCTGATCGCCGCCGATGCGCTGGGTGGCGCACAGAAATGCACTGACATGAGCGTCGAATATGCCAAGGACCGCGAACAATTCGGCCAACCTGTCGGACAGTTTCAGGCGCTCAAGCATCAACTCGCGCAGATGGCGCTGGACGTCGAACCAGCACGGGCGCAGCTTTGGTATGCCGCTTATGCCCATGATGCCGAACTCGACGACGCACCCCGCGCCGCCGCCATGGCCAAGGCGCATCTGTGCGATGTCTATGTCCGCTCGGCGCGCGCTGCCGTCGCCGCGCACGGCGGCATTGGCTATACTTGGGAATTTGGCCTGAATTACTGGTTCCGTCGCGCCGCATTTGATCGCGCCTGGCTCGGCAGTCCGAGTGTGCACCGCGCGCGAGCAGCGGATCTGGCGGGCTGGTGATCGTGCCGGCGACAGGAGGCTGATCGGCTGATGCTGGACCCGCACCGTCTGATGACCGATGCAGAGGCTGCGACTGGCCTGAGCGATTGGGGCATGCCCGAATTCCAGGATGGTCTGGGACAATTATGCGCGGCGGTGCAAGACGACGATGCTGCATCGCTGGAGCAGCAAATCGCGGGCCAGTTGCAAAAGCGGTTGCGCCTCTACGCCGATCGCGCGGCCTATCCCGAAATCGCTGTGCAAAAGATAATCGCGCCCCTGTTCGTGGTCGGATTTCCCCGCAGCGGCACCACCATATTGCACGCGTTGCTCTCTGCAGACCCACAGGCGCGCAGTCCGCTGGCCTGGGAACTGGCTGCGCCATCGCCGCCACCGCGCGCGGAAACAGCCCAGACCGATCCAAGAATTGCAGACTCCCAGACCGCGATCGAACGGCTGCCAGCGCAATTTCGTGCCATGCACGCGATGGGTGCAACGCTGCCCGATGAAGACAACAGCATCATGCAAATGGCCTTCCGGTCGCTGAACTTTGCCGCGCCCCGGGAGCTGCCAGCCTATGTCGAATGGCTGCTCGATTGTGACATGGCTCCGGCATTCCAACTCCACCATCATGTGCTCCAGCATTTGCAGGCCTTCCACCAGCGCGACTGGTGGGTGCTCAAGGCGCCGCCACATCTTTTCGCGCTGGACGCGCTGTTCGAAACCTATCCTGATGCGCGCATTGTTTTCACGCACCGTGATCCGGCTGCAATCATGCCCTCGAACGCCAGCCTGATCGCCTATCTGCACGAGTTGAACGGCAATCCGGTTGACCGCGTCGCATTGGGCCGAGCAGAGAGCGCAAAGTGGCGCAAGGGGATGGACCGGGCGATGGCGTTCCGGTCGGCCAATCCGCAGCTCACGGATCGCTTTTTCGATCTGCAATATAAGGATTTCATCGGTAACCAGATGGCGACGGTGGAACGGCTCTATGTCGGACTGAACATCGCGCTGGACAGCAAAGCCCGGGAAGAGATGGCGACCTTGTTGGCCGACAGCCGTCAGGGCAAGCACGGCAAGCATGACTATAGCGCCGAGCAATATGGCATGAGCGTCAAATCTATCCGCGATGAATATGCCGATTACATCGAAGCCTATGACGTTGCCATATGAGGGGAAATCCATGTGACTATTGATTATGGCAGCGGGCTTAGCACTGCGCAAGACCTTGCGCTGACCGGGCCGCTGGAGGCGGATCCGCAAGCCGCCGAAACGATGAATTTCTGGGCCTATGACCCGGATCAGAATATCGGCCTTAACATTCACCCCCGCATCCACAATGGCCAAATGCACGTGATGGTCACGCTGTTTCTTGCCGATGGCACCATCCTGCGGCAACGCGCCGATACCGGCGGCTTCGACAATGGCGCATCACCCGGATCAGCGCATGTTCGCTATCAGTGCGTCCAGCCGTTTCAATGCTGGACCTACGTGGTCGAAAAGCTTCCTGCTTTCACAACTTCCGATGCCGGGCAACGGGCTGGCATTGTCGATGATGAAACACCCGATGCGACCATCTCCTTCGCGCTGCAATCAGAGGCCGCAGCCCCGATATGGCTGAACGGCACGATGACAGCCGAAGCGGTGCAAATGATGAAGGGGCCGGCGGGTCTCTGGATTGCCGGGCGGCTGGGCAGCGGGATCCATCCCGATAGCTACCGTTATGACCAGCTGGTCAAGGTAACCGGCAGTGTCGAGACACCCGATGGTCCGAAAGACTTCACAGGCTTCGGCTTGCGCTGCCATGTTCGCGGCGTGCGCAATCTGACTGGCATGGCGGGTACCTGCTGGATGAGCGGGCTGTTCCCCAGCGGCAAGGGCTTTGGTGTAATGGTCAACATCGGTGCGGACGGTCGCTATTCCTTCAGCGAGGCGTACACGACGGATGGAAAAACAATCACCCCGGCCCGCATATTGCAGTTTCCGCGCCGACACAGAGATTTGGACGAGGAGCCTTTCTGGATACAATTGGCCAGCGATGTGCTGGGGCTGGTTGATATTTCGGGAGAGGATGTGCGGGCCTTTTACTGGTCGATGCAGGATTGGGGCGCCAGCGCCGCATCACCCCCGGTCTACGGCAAGGACCCGCACGCTGGCGTGCTGATGAAACAGGCGCTGGCCCGCTATATTTGGAACGACGAGATCGGCTACGGTCTCAATGAACGATCAGGATAAGGAGAGAACATGACCGAGAAACTTGTATTTGCCACCGAGGATGATTGCTATCACCAGTTGTCGGACGACCCTTAT
>JAGPVK010000173.1 GCA_018067055.1 Sphingomonadales bacterium
AAGCTTGAATTTGGCTATGCTTCGCCGCTTGCCTCGCAATATCTGGATGGCGAAAGGGCGCTGGCCAATCTCGGCGGCAAGGATCTGCGCAAGCCGGTTCAGGTCGCGGTGATCAGTTCGATGGACGGGATCAAGCCGGCCGGAATTATCGGTTCGGTGTTCGGCACGGCGAAAGCACAAGACCGGAATGACGATGGCAGCGCAATCGGCAGCAATGCAGGTTACGGACGCAGCGCTGCGGATTCCAGTCCCGGCCGGGGTGCAGGAACCGCGCAGGCCCGGACGACACGGGTGGCGCAAATCGAAGACAAGCTGCTCGATGACGGGCTGGTTCGCGATCTTGGCCGCAAAGCCATCGCCGAAAAAATTCAAGGCCTGGCCGAATGACAACACTTCTGGCCAACAGCAAGAAGGTGCAATTGTCGGGAAAAGCCAAGGAAATCACTGCCAGCGCGCATTTTCGGCTGATGATTTTGCTGCTGGTTTTTCTCGCCGCCTTCACGATCGTCATCGGTCGATTGATCAGCCTCACCATCTTGGAAGATGCCGCACCCTATCGGGCATCGAGTAGCGCATTCATTCCGCCGCGCGGCGATATTGTCGACCGCAATGGCGTTCCGCTGGCGCGGACGATGCGGGGCTATGCCGTTCGCGTGGTGCCGGCCCGGTTGCTTGGCGACAAGCAGGTGCTGGCGCGCCAGCTTGCCGCGATTTTTCCGGACACCAGCGCGGCAAGTTTTCTGAAGAAGCTCAACGGTTCCCACCCTACCTATCTCCGGCGCCGGGCGCTGCCGGAAGAGGTCAAGCAGATCCATGCGCTGGGTGAAATCGGGATCGAATTTCCGCGCGAGAATGAGCGCCTCTATCCCCAGCGCGAACTGGCGGCGCATGTGCTTGGTTATGTCAACGCCGACGGCGACGGCGTGATGGGCATGGAGCGTGCGCTCAACGATCGTCTCGTCGACAGAAGCCTGCGTGCCACGCCGGCGATGCTGTCGATCGACAGTCGGGTGCAGTCTGCGCTGGAAAGCGAATTGCAGGATGCGATGATCATGACCGAGGCGCGTGGCGCTGCGGGGATCATATTGGATGTGGAAACCGGCGAAGTCATGGCGCTGGCCTCGTTGCCGATGTTCGATCCGAACAAGATTCGCCGGGCATCCATGAAGCACCAGAATAATGAAGTGACCCAGAGCGTGTTCGAACTGGGCTCGACCTTCAAGCCATTGACCATCGCCGCTGCGCTCGATGCCGGGACCGTCACCGATCTGGCGGTTCGCTATAATGCGATGGAACCGATCAAGATCGGCGGCTTTACGATCAAGGACGATCATAGTCAGGGTCGCTATCTGAATGTGCCGGAAACTTTGGTGCACAGTTCCAATATCGTCACCGCCCGGATCGCCGACAATCTGGGCCAGAAACCCATGGAGAGCATGTTCCGCCGACTCGGATTTGACCAAAGGCCGCATATCGAACTGTTTGAACGCGGCCAACCGCTTTGGCCGCGAAACTGGGGACGGGTCACCAATATGACCGTCGCTTATGGCCATGGCATTGCGGTGACTCCGCTGCATCTTGCCAGCGCTTATGCAGCGCTGGTGAATGGCGGTATCTGGCGTCCGGCAACCCTGCTGAAGGTGGAGCCGGGCAAGGAAGCCAAGGGCCGCCGCGTGTTCAAGGCGGCGACCAGCGCCCGGATGCGGCAGCTGCTCAGGATGATCGTGTCGGACGGCACCGGCCGTAAGGCGGATGCGCCGGGCTACCGGATTGGCGGCAAAACCGGCTCGGCCGAAAAACCTTCCGAAGGCGGCTATAACAAGACGTCGCTGGTTTCGACCTTTGCCGCTGCATTTCCGATGGACAATCCGCGCTATATTGTCATTGCGATGCTCGATGAACCCAAGGGCACCGCAGAAACATCCTTCCAGCGCACAGCCGGCTGGACCACAGCGCCGGTGGTGCGAAAAGTCGTATCGCGTGTCGGTCCGATGCTCGGGGTCATTCCCGATGAACATCGCGATGTCGATGTATCGGAACTGACGCCCCTGCTATGGAAACCCAAAGCCACTTCCGAAGAGCAAAGCCATGCGACTGAATAGTTTTGTGCCAGGTCTCGCCGGCGATGCGGGAGAGCAGAGCGTCACCGGCTTTGCCATTGATCATCGCAAGATCGCGCCAGGCAATATTTTTGGTGCATTCCGGGGTGCCAAGTTCAACGGCGAAGATTTTATCGAAGCGGCGATCAGCGCCGGAGCGATTGCCATTGTGGCCCATCCGGATGCGCAAGTCGAAGGCGCCGTGCATATTGTCGATGATGAGCCTCGGCGATTATTTGCCCAGATGGCAGCGCGCTATTTCACCCCGACACCGACACATGTGGCAGCGGTCACCGGCACCAACGGCAAGACCTCGATCGCCGAACTGACTCGTCAGCTGTGGCGGATGGACGGCTTTAACAGCGCGTCGATCGGAACGCTGGGTGTCACCACCGCTGATGAGCAGGTCAAGACCGGATTGACGACCCCTGATATTGTCACCTTTCTGTCCAACATGTCCGGCCTTGCGCGGGAAGGGGTCAGCCACGCGATTTTTGAAGCGTCCAGCCACGGCCTTTCGCAATATCGCACGGAAGGTCTGCCGGTTAATGTTGGTGCCTTCACCAATCTGAGCCGGGATCATCTCGACTATCATGGCGACATGGACAGCTATTTCGAAGCCAAGATGCGGCTGTTCGACGAGGTTGTTTCGAGCGACGGAACCGCTGTGATCTGGGCCGATGATGATCCGTGGTCGGGGAAAGTGATCCAGCGTGCCATTGATCGCGGGCTCGAACTGTTCACGGTCGGAGAGAAGGGCAGCACGCTGCAGCTGGTATCGCAGACCCCGACCCATTTGGGCCAGGTCCTGATGGTCAAGGCGCAGGGCAATACTCACCGCATCTCGCTGCCACTGATCGGTGCCTATCAGGCCGCCAATATCCTGTGCGCCGCAGCGATCGTTCTGGCCACCGGCGGGCAGCTGGAAAATATCTTCGATCATATGCAGCGGGTGCAGCCGGTACGCGGCCGGATGGAGCGAGCAGTCATTACCCGCGCCGGTGCACCGGTCTATGTCGACTATGCGCACACGCCGGACGCCCTGCGCGCGGCGATCGAAGCCTTGCGTCCGCATGTGACCGGCCAGCTGATCACGATATTCGGCGCCGGCGGCGATCGCGACAAGGGCAAGCGGCCCGAAATGGGCAAGATTGCGGTTGCAAAGTCCGATCATGTGATCGTCACCGATGACAATCCGCGCAGCGAGGATCCGGCTGCCATCCGCGCCGCAATCATGGCTGGGGCAACCGGTGCCGAGGAAGTGGCCGATCGCCGCGCCGCGATTGCCAGGGCGATAGAGTTGGCCGGTCCGCAGGACATCATCCTGCTCGCTGGCAAGGGCCACGAACAGGGGCAGATCGTCGGCGACCGGGTGATCCCGTTTGATGATGTTGAAGTTGCCCGGGAATGCGCCGGAGCGCAGCCCTTATGACCGCGCTCTGGACATCAGCCGCGATAGCGGAGGCCACATCGGGCAAGGCCAGCGCCGATTTTTCTGCCAACGGCGTCGCCTTTGACTCGCGCGAAATCGGTCCCGGCGATCTGTTCATTGCCTTGAAGGGCGAACATAGTGACGGCCATCTGCACGTCGAGCAGGCCTTTGCCTCCGGCGCTGCTGGCGCCATTGTCAGTCAACCGGTCGCGGGTCCTCATATTCTGGTTTCCGACACCGCCCGGGCGCTGGACGCGCTGGGCAAGGCGTCGCGGTCGCGTACCGACGCGAAAATCATCGGGGTTACCGGTTCGGTTGGCAAAACCGGCACCAAGGAAGCGCTATATGCCGCCCTTGACCGCTGTTCCTTCGGCAAGGCCCACCGCTCGGTCAAAAGCTATAACAATCATGTCGGCGTCCCGCTCAGCCTGTCGCGGATGCCGCAAGACACGCAATATGGTATTTTTGAAATGGGCATGAATCACGCCCATGAACTGTCGGCGCTGACTCGTCTGGTGCGCCCGGATGCCGCAATCATCACCGCCATCGCGCCGGCCCATATCGGTAATTTCGCCAATGGCGAGATTGGCATTGTTGATGCCAAGGCCGAGATATTTGAAGGGCTGACGCCCGGCGGCACCGCGATCATCCCGCATGACAGCCCGCATTTTCAGCGATTGCGCAAAAAGGCAGAACGCCATGCGGGAGAGGTCATATCCTTCGGATTCGATGCAGGAGCCGATGTGCGCGCGATTGACGTCGTTGCTGCGCCCCGGGGCGGCTCGCTGGTCACCGCAAAGCTCGGCGATCGCAGTCTCTGTTTCACCATTGCCGAGGCCGGGCGGCATTGGGTGTCCAATTCCCTGGCGATCCTCGCGGCGGTGCGCGCTGTCGGCGGCGATCTGGCAACCGCCGGTCTGGCGCTCGCCGAAATGGGCGGCATTGATGGCCGTGGGCGTCGTCATCTCATCACGCTCAAATCCGGTGGCAAGGCGACCGTCATCGATGAAAGCTACAATGCCAATCCGGCGTCGATGAAGGCTACGCTGCAACATTTCGCCGCAGAGAAAATTGCTGGCCGCAAAATTGTCCTGTTGGGCGCGATGGGCGAGCTGGGCGAGCAATCCGCGCATTATCACAGTGCCTTGGCCGAAGATATTCTGCAGTCGGGAGCCGAAGCGATCATCTTGGTCGGCGAGGATATGACACATACTGCCGCGAAACTGGAACAGGGCCTTGATCGGGGCGTGAAAATGTCACATGCCAGCAGCGCTTCGGAAGCGCTGACCGAGGTCGCAAAATTGATCAGCGACGGGGACAGCCTTCTGGTCAAGGGTTCAAATTATCTGGGGCTTTCCTCCGCGGTTTCCGCGCTGGTGAGCGGGGAGTATTGATGTTTTATTTGCTGGCCCAATGGCTTGAATTCGAAGGCATTTTCAATGTCTTTCGCTACCTGAGCTTCCGTTCCGGCGCTGCGGTATCGACATCGCTGTTCATCGGCCT
>JAGPVK010000269.1 GCA_018067055.1 Sphingomonadales bacterium
CCGAATAGGCGGCCAGACCGATCGCGTCGAACCAGTCGACCGCCGCCGGTCGCCAGAATTTGACTGGTGTCAGCCAGACCAGCATGGCGATGCTCAAACACAAAATCGGAACCCGCGCGTCCTGCACCCAGAACACCGGCGCGCCGATCAAGAGGTCACGGACCGTGCCGCCGCCGACTCCGGTTACCAGCGCGAAAAAGCCGAATGTCACCAGCGTTTGCCGGTTGCGCGCCGCAACCAGCGCTCCCGATATGGCAAATACCGCAATCCCGAACAGATCGAGCCAGCCCAGCGCGCTATATAAAAAGGCGGAATTCATGACGGCTTCCGCCGCTTGCGCCGACGCCTTGTGAACAGCATGACAAAACCGAGAATTGAACCGAGCAGAGCAATGGCTGCCGAGCCGATCAGGATCGGATGACTGGTATCCTCGCGCGTCTGCAGGTCCATGATATGCAGACCCCACATGAAATCAAAGGCGCGCCAGAATCTGGTCCGCACCGCAATCAGCTCGCCACTGTCCGCATCGATATAGAATCGCGCGTCATCATCAAACACAACCTGCCATGATGGCCGTCCGCTGCGCTGGTCCATCGGTGCCTGACCCGCAGCAAATAATGTGACGGACCGGATCGCCGCCGCGTCGGATCGGGCCGCGCTCGCCAGCATATTGGCTTCAGCGCCGGAAACCGGAGGCAGCAAGGCGCCAGTCATGGCATCCGCCCGCCGCTTGCCGCCATCGGCATAGGCAATCACCCAAAAAGGACCGGCGCTGTTCTGTTGCAGGGTCAGGCTCTTTGCCTGGCGGCCTTCGAGCTTGGGTGCAACCGGCTGGATCGCATCCAGCGCCGGCGGTTCGCTGCGCAAATGATTGCCGCGCACGGTTTCGATCGGCTGTGCCACCATCAGCAATCCGCTAGCGGTCCAAATGATGATCGGCACCCCGATCAGCCAGCCCAGCCAGACATGCCAGCGCATGAGTTTATGATGTTTCATAAAGCGTGCTCCGACTGTTCCCCGGCGAAGGCCGGGGCCGATCTCCCAATCATGCCGCTGGGAATTCTAGCTGGTTATCGACGTCAGGTCCCGCAATAAATATCCATTGCCCTTCGAGAGGAGACCCGGAGATGGACCCCGGCCTGCGCCCGGGCACCGCCTACATATGGATCGGCTTGCCCCGCACCGCCATCGCCGCTTCCTTGATCGCTTCACTGTGCGTCGGATGCGCGTGGCAGGTGTAAGCAATATCTTCCGAAGTCGCACCAAATTCCATCGCCTGGGTGACCTGCGCGATCAACGTGCCGGCCAGCGACGAGATGATATGCGCGCCCAGCACCCGGTCGGTTTTGGCGTCGGCGATGATCTTCACATAGCCGTCGGTGTCGCGATTGGTCTTGGCGCGGCTGTTGGCGGCAAACACGAACTTGCCGACCTTATATTCGACGCCGCTCTCCTTCACCTCTTCCTCGGTCTTGCCGATATTGGCGATTTCGGGATAGGTATAGACCACGCCGGGGATCAGGTCGTGATTGACGATGCCCTGCTGTCCGGCGATAAATTCCGCCGCGGCAATGCCCTCGTCCTCGGCCTTGTGCGCCAGCATCGGACCCGGCGTCACATCGCCAATCGCATAGATGCCGGGAACGTCGGTCTGGAAGTCATGGCCGACCTCGATCTGGCCGCGCGCATTGGTTTCCACGCCGGACTTGTCGAGCGCCAGCCCGTCGATATTGGGCTTGCGGCCAATCGCGACCAGCACGACATCCGCTTCCAGCGTCTCGCTGTCACCGCCCTTGGCCGGTTCCATGGTGAGGGTCGCTTTCTTGCCCTTGACGCTGCAGCCGGTGACCTTGGTCCCGGTCTTGATATCAAAGCCCTGTTTCTTGAACATGCGGTTCGCATCCTTGCGGATATCGCCGTCCATGCCGGGGAGAATCTGGTCAAGATATTCGACTACGGTCACCTTGGCGCCGAGCCGCAACCAGACCGAGCCCAGTTCCAGCCCGATCACGCCGCCGCCGATCACGACCAGATGGCCCGGAACCTTGGGCAGTTCGAGCGCGCCGGTCGAATCGACCACGACATGCTTGTCATTGTCGACCTCGACACCCGGCAAAGGCGTAACCGACGAACCGGTCGCGATCAGGATTTTTTTTGCGGTGTAGCTTTTGTCACCGACCTTGACCGTGTGAGCATCTTCAAACGCGCCACGCCCCTGAATCCAGTCGACCTTGTTCTTCTTGAACAGCATCGAGATACCGCCGGTCAGTTCTTTCACTGCCTTGGATTTTTCCGCGTGCATCTGCTTCAGATCGAGCTTCGCTCCGCTCAGCTTGACGCCGAATTTCTCCATCGCCCCCGAATGGGCCTCGTGATAAAGCTCGGACGCGTGCAGCATCGCCTTCGACGGGATGCAGCCGACATTGAGGCAGGTGCCGCCCAAAGTCTCGCGGCTTTCGATACAGCCGGTTTTCAATCCCAGCTGCGCCGCCCGGATCGCCGCGACATAGCCGCCAGGGCCGGAGCCGATTATCAGAAGATCATAGTCGAAATTGTCGGTCATATTCTATCTCTCACTCCGTCATGGCGGACCTGTGTCAGCATGACGAATATTGGGTTGTCTGCTTATAAATCAATCAACAATCTCGCCGGATCCTCGATCGCTTCCTTGATCCGCACCAGAAAGGTTACCGCTTCGCGCCCGTCGATCAGCCGATGGTCATAGCTCAGCGCCAGATACATCATCGGCCGTACGACCACCTCGCCATCGACCACCACCGCACGGTCCTCGATCCGGTGCAGCCCGAGCACCGCCGACTGCGGCGGGTTGATGATCGGCGTCGACATCAGCGATCCGAACACGCCGCCGTTGGAAATGGTGAAGGTACCGCCCTTCATGTCGGCCATAGTCAGCGTGCCGTCCTTGGCGCGCTTGCCGAAATCGCCAATGCTGTTCTCGACATCGGCAAAGCTCATCGACTCGGCGTTGCGGATCACTGGCACGACCAGACCGTTGGGCGCGCTCACCGCGACCGAAATATCGGCATAGTCGTGATAGACGATTTCCTCGCCATCAATCTGCGCGTTGACCGAAGGCACGTCTTTCAGCGCCATGCAGGCCGCCTTGACGAAAAAGCCCATGAAGCCAAGCTTCACGCCATGTTTCTTGGCGAACAGATCCTTGTACTTGCTGCGCGTCTCGATCACAGCGGTCATGTCGACATCGTTGAACGTGGTCAGCAGCGCTGCAGTATCCTGCGCCTCTTTAAGCCGCCGGGCGACGGTCTGGCGCAGGCGCGTCATCCGCACCCGTTCCTCGTTGCGATTGCCGCCCTGCGATGGCGCTGCCGGAGCCTGCGCGCTGGCCGCTGCGCCTGTTTCGGCCTGTGGCGCCTGCTGTGCACCGGATTTCACATAATCCTCGACATCCGCCTTGGTCAGCCGACCATCCTTGCCGGTGCCGCTGATCTTGCTCGGGTCAACGCCATGTTCGAGCACCAGTCGGCGCACCGACGGCGACAGGGTGATGCTGGTAGCAACCTCGTCCTGCTTGTCGGCAGCCTTGGCTGCGGTGGCGGATGGCGCTTTTTCCGGCGCATCGACCGGCGTTTCTTCGTCCTTCGCAGGCGCGCCGCTTCCAGACTCAATCGTCGCGATCACCGCGCCAACCTCGACCGTATCGCCGACCGCGACCTTGTGCTCACCCATCACACCGGCTTGCGGTGCCGGCACTTCCAGCGCCACCTTGTCGGTTTCCAGACTGGCAATCGGCTCATCGGCGGCAACCGCTTCGCCCGGCTGCTTGAGCCATTCGCCCAGAGTCGCTTCGGTGATCGATTCGCCCAGTACCGGGACTTTCACTTCTATTGCCATAATCTCAACTCTGCTTTCGTAGCTTACTGTGTTCCTGCGAAGGCAGGAACCCATCTCCTGTCCTCGCCTTGCCTAACCATCGGGAGATGGACCCCCGCCTGCGCGGGGGAACACATCCCTAGCTAACCCCCAACTTCATGCCCCAATGCCTCGGCGATCAGCTGCGCCTGCTGCTGCTTGTGCCGCGAAGCAAGCCCCGTTGCCGGCGAAGCCGAAGCCGCGCGTCCGGCATAGACCGGCTCGACCGGCCCGACGCCCGCCTGCTCCAGACAATGTTCCAGATAGGAGCGGACAAAATGCCAGCTGCCCTGATTCTTCGGTTCTTCCTGCGCCCAGATCACAGTTTCGAGATTTTTCATCCGTTTCAGGCGGACCACCAGGGGCTCGCCGGGGAACGGATATAATTGTTCGATCCGGATGATCGCGGTATTTTTGTCCCCTGCCTCATCCCGCGCTTCGATCAGATCATAAGCGACCTTGCCCGAGCATAGCACGACCCGCTTCACATCCTTGTCGGCTGGCGGATTGGTGTCGGACAATATCCGCATGAAATGCTGGTCGCCCTGAAAATCTTCCGATTTCGACACCGCCAGCTTGTGCCGGAGCAGCGATTTCGGCGTCATGATGATCAGCGGCTTGCGGAAGCTACGCAGCATCTGGCGGCGCAGCACGTGGAAATAATTGGCCGGGGTGGTAATGTTCGCAACCTGAATATTGTCCTGCGCGCACAGTTGCAGGAACCGTTCCAGCCGCGCCGAACTATGCTCCGGGCCCTGACCTTCATAGCCGTGCGGCAACAGCATCACCAGACCATTGGCACGCAGCCATTTGGCTTCGCCAGAGGCAATGAACTGGTCGATCATGATCTGCGCGCCATTGGCAAAATCACCAAATTGCGCTTCCCAGAGCACCAGGGTTTTCGGATCAGCACCGGCATAGCCATATTCAAAACCGAGCACGCCATATTCGGAGAGCGGGCTGTCGAGCACTTCAAATCGCCCGTGCCGAACCGTGCTCAAAGGCACATATTTGTCTTCGGTTTCCTGGTCGACCCAGACCGCGTGGCGCTGCGAAAAAGTCCCGCGACCGCTGTCCTGTCCCGACAGGCGCACATTATAGCCTTCGGAAACCAGCGACCCGTAAGCCAGCGCTTCGCCGGTCGCCCAGTCGAAATTCTCGCCCGACTTGAACATCTGCGCCTTGGCTTCGAGCACCCGGCCCAAGGTCTTGTGAATTCGCAGTCCTTCCGGAACCGTGGTCAGCGTCCGTCCCAGACTGTCGAACAATTTGCCATCGATCGCGGTTTCGACATTGCGCCGCGCGCTTTCCGGATCGGCGGGAATATGCAGCCCAGACCAGCGGCCACCAAACCAGTCGGCCTTGTCGGCTTTATAATCGGCGGCAGCCTGAAATTCGGTTTCGAGATGCTCGGCAAAGGCGGTCCGGGTGGCATCGCCCCATTTGTCATCAATCACACCTTCCTCGACCAGCCGCTTTTCGTACAGCTTGCTGACCTTGGGATGTTTCTTGATCGCGGCATACATGATCGGCTGGGTGAAACTTGGTTCATCGCCTTCATTATGGCCAAAGCGGCGGTAGCACCACATGTCGATGACGATATCCCGGCCAAAGCGCTGACGGAATTCCATCGCGATCTTGCAGGCAAAGGTCACCGCTTCCGGATCATCGCCATTGACGTGGAATATCGGCGCCTGCACGCCCTTGGCGACGTCCGACGGATAAGGCGACGAGCGCGCGAATTGCGGGCTGGTGGTAAAGCCGATCTGGTTGTTGATCACAAAGTGGATGCAGCCGCCGGTATTGTAACCGCGAATGCCGGAGAAGCCGAGGCATTCCCAGACAATGCCCTGGCCGGCAAAGGCAGCGTCGCCATGGATCAGCACCGGCAGCACCTGATCATGCTTTTCCAGATCGTCGCGCGCCACTTGCTGGGCGCGGACCTTGCCGAGCACGACCGGATCGACCGCCTCGAGATGCGACGGGTTGGGCACCAGGCTCATATGCACGTTTATGCCGTCAAATTCGCGGTCGGTGGACGTGCCGAGATGATATTTCACATCGCCCGAACCGCCGACATCATCCGGATTGGCCGAACCGCCGTGAAATTCGTGGAAGATCACTTTATACGGCTTGGCCATCACATTGGCGAGAATGTTCAGCCGGCCGCGATGGGCCATGCCATAGACGATATCACGGACACCGGACTGGCCGCCATATT
>JAGPVK010000182.1 GCA_018067055.1 Sphingomonadales bacterium
CGCGCTGTGGTCATCATGTAGATCGCCATGAGCCACTTATGCAGGGGCAAACGGCTTTCGGCCAATACGGTGCCGGTGCGAATGCTGAAATGCTTCCGGCATTCGCGGCAGCGGTAAGGCATTGGCTTATGGTCTTTGCATTCGACAACGTTCGTGCTGCCACAGTGGCCGCAATTAGGCTCATCGCCCCAACGGTTGGTTTCAAAAAACTTACGAGCCGCTTCCTCATCCGGGATGCGCTTGAAGAACTCATAGAGGCTGATGGTTTCTGGCTGTTTCTTGGTCATAAACTTAACTAGCCAATATCGTGGGGCTAGTCAAGCGCAATCGTGGCTAGTTATGTATATAGGTCCCCAGACAAAAAAGCACCCCACACCCCCGACAATCCTGAAGACAATGACCGCGACGACGCCGAGATGGACGCGCACGGTCACAATCCCGACGACTATGACTGGGTTCCGGTCCTGCGCAAACGGCGCAAGGACGGCTGGACGCCGGAGCGGCAGCGCGCATTTATCGGGGCGCTGGCGGATACCGGTGAGGTGATCGCGGCGGCCCGCAGCGTCGGCATGTCCGATTCCTCCGCTTATACGCTGCGCCGGGCGCCTGGAGCAGAAGGTTTCGCCGCCGCCTGGGAGGCCGCGCTCGCGAATTCCAGCGGACGGCTGGTTGATATTGCCTTCGATCGGGCGATCAATGGCGTTGACGATGTGATTATCGATAAGGAGGGCAATCACATCTATACCAAGCGCAAATATAATGACCGGCTGCTGATGTTTCTGATCCGCGCCCACGGGCCCGAACGCTATCGTTCCGCGCATCGCGACGGCGGTGCGGCCGCGGAAGCGCAAATGACCGTGCCCGCGCAGTTACCGGTCGCGGAAGCATTGAAGCTTCTCGGTCCCGAACCGCCAGCTGAGCCTGAAAAACTGTTATCGCCCGAAGAACTGGATGATGCGCTGGAAATTGCCGACATCATGGACGGACAATTGCCACACTGGCAGCGTCAGGACCCTATCGGTGATGAAGATCAGGCTGTTGGATCGCCCAAGTTAACACGGCTTACCCCGAGCAATCTGCAAATATCTGATAATGATGATAAATCTGGCGATAAGGAGTGAGAATTCCGCAGAATGCGAAAACCGCCATTGGCCCTAACTTTGACTAACTTTGGACTGTGTGCTCCCGCGAAGGCGGGAGTCCATCTCCTGCCAATGCCGGTAGGCGCGATTTTCGAAGTTGGCCCTACCGTCTACGCAGGCGCGCTCACTGCTAATCCTGACTTGATTTTAGATCGCACCGTCACAGCGGCCATATGATCGGAATGATCACGATCGAGGTGATCGCGATCAGTATCGTCAGCGGCAGCCCGTAGCGGGCGAAATCGAGGAAACGATAGCCGCCAGCGCCATAGACCAATGTGTTGGTCTGATAGCCGATCGGGGTCAGGAAGCTGGCGCTGGCGGCAAACATTACCGCGATAACAAATGGCCGCGGATCGACGCCGAGTGATAACGCAAGCTGGATCGCGATCGGCGTGACGACGACGGCGACGGCGTTATTGGTCACCAGTTCGGTCAGCATCAGGCTCAGCAGATAAATCGCCGCCAGCGCATAAATCGGCGGAAATCCGGACAACCAGGGCGTAGCTGCCGCGACCAGCATCTCGACCAGCCCGGCATTTTCCAGCGCCGTACCAATCGCCAGCATGGCGACAATCAGGCCGATGATGCGCCAGTCGACCGAGGCAAAAGCCTCGTCCGGTTCGATGCAGCGGGTAACCAACACCGCTGCCATCCCCAATACCGCGAGCCCGGCAATTGGCATGATATCAAAGGATGCCGCGAGCACGACCGCGAGGATCACCGCAATCGCAATCGGGGCTTTATGCCGGCGGAAACCGCGGGTCTTGGGTTCGCTGACGTTCATCAGATTCTCGCCGGCGACCAGCCGACGGATATTGGCCTGCGCGCCTTCCAGCAGCAGGGTATCGCCGACCTGCAACTTGGTGCTGTCATATTGCTCGGACAGGTTGCTGCCCTTGCGGTGCATGGCGATCGGATGGACTCCATAGCGCTGGGGCAGGGCCGCTTCCTTCAGGCTGTGACCGATCAAATGGGCATCGGAAAGCAGCAATATCTCCGCCAGCATCGACCGGTGCGAGGACATCGGGACAAATTGCTGGCCGTCTTCGCTCTTCGTCAGCGGCAGTTTCCCGCGTTCGCGGATCGTCATCACATCGGCTTCATTGGTGTGCATGACCAGAACATCGCCTTCCCGGATCACATAGTTCTTGTGCGACTTGCGGATCGGTACATCGTTGTGGACGACATCGATCAGCCGCCGCTCGCCGCTGCGGAACAGATCGACTTCGCTGGCTATCTGGCCAATATAGGGGGAATTGCTGACGATGAAGACGGACATCGTGTAACGCTTGATTTGTCCTTCATCGAGCAGCGTAGACATTGTGTCGCGTTCCGGCAGAAAGCGGCGGGTCAGAGCGAGATAAGAGACGCCAACCAGCGCGATGACGATCCCGGCGGGTGCGATCTCGAATATCGAAAAGCCTTCCAGGCCATTTTTCTGCGCCACCCCGTCCACCAGGATATTGGTGGATGTGCCGATCAGGGTACAGGTGCCGCCCAATATCGCGGCAAAGGATATCGGCATCAATATCTTCGACGGGCGCTCGCCCAGTTCCTTGGCCAGTGTGATACCGATCGGAATCATCATCATCACCAGAGGGGTATTATTGGTGAAACCGGACAAGGCGGCAATCGCGACCAGCAGCAAGCCGGTTGCCAGCACTGGCGACGATTTTGCCAATCCCGTCACTTTCAGCGCAAAGGCCTCAAGCGTGCCGGTCCTGACCAGTGCTCCGGAAATGATGAACATCGCGGCGATGGTGAGCGGCGCAGGATTGCTCATCGCCGCCAGAATATCGTCGGTCGAAATCAGACCGAGAACGAGCAGCAGCCCGGCAGCTCCGATGGCGGTAACTTCCGGTGGCCGGATTTCCGTCGCAAAGGCGATCAGCAGCAACAGCAGTATCAGGGCAACCAAAGCAGGAGAATAAGGCGCAAGTACAGCAAGCATCAAGGTATCCGATCAGGGTCGCGCGCGGGATATAGAAAATGCCATTAAAACGGAGCGTGCGCGGGCGCTAGACAGAAAGCTCAAGGCCGCGCAAATTATTGTTTGGCTATTGCAAGTTTTGGTTCATGGGCGATTTCGTTCGGTGCCCATTTTGCACGTGATTCTGTCGATTATCATCGGAAATTACAATGGATCAGCAGCTTGTTATCATTTGCGGTTTGACCTTCTCCATTCATCTGATCGGGGCGCTCGCCTATTCGGCCCGCATCGCTGGCGTGCGGACCGGGCGCATTGCTGTCTCCTTTGCCTTGTTCAACATACTGGTGTTGGTATCGAGACTGTCAAACAGCTTTCTCGGTCCCTTTCTGGCAAAGCGGATCGAAAATGGCTTGGCGAACGGGACGGGTGAGGGGTTGCTCACCGATTTTCGCATGGTGTTGTTCGCCGCGACTGCTGCGACCATCGTTGGTGCCTTGCTGATTCCGACGGTCCAGCGCTGGTTTAGCAGTGCGATCTTGCAGTTCCACGAGCATCGATCAATGCCGCGGCTGATCTGGCATGCCTTCACCAAGGGCGGGGTCGGCTATGTCGGGCGAACCGTCACTGCGCCGAAGGCAGTGCACATCGCCGATCTGCGCAAGCCGCGCGGTGTATCGATGACGATCATCATCCTCAATATCGTTGCGCAAGCGCTGCTGACGGTTGGTGTCGTCGGATCCTTATATGCCGGGTATCTCAACCCCGAATATCGGGTCACCGCGTCACAGCTATCCGCAGTCATCAACGGCTTTGCCACCATCCTGCTGTTTGTCGTGATCGACCCGCAGTTGTCGGTGATGACCGATGATGTGGTTAGCGGCCGGGTCAGCCAGCCGATGTTCCGGCGGACGATCACCTGGTTATCGATAAGCCGGGTTGGTGGAACTCTGGTAGCCCAGGCGCTGCTCTTGCCCTCTGCGTTGCTGGTTGCATATATCGCTGGTGCTGTCTGAGCAAATTTGGGCTTGCCCGCTGTATCTAACTAAGGGCCGGAATGATCCACACCAGAGACAAGACCACAATCGCTAGCAGCAACGAAGCGGCCAGCACTATCCTGACATTATGCGGTGCCCTTGGCTTGTTACTCGCCTCACGCTCGGTTACTTCGATCTGATCGCCATGCTTTTCCATGTCCTGCTCCTTTTCAGTGATCAAGATAGTGAAAAGGCTGATATCACAAATACCCTATTAAGGGCAGCTTTACGACTTATTCCTGCCAAAAGGCCAGTTGGTGACACCGCCGGCGATCAATGCCCACCATATGAATATCGGTTGGAATGCCAGGCGAGGGCCATGGTAAAGCCAGCTCGCGGTCGCGCCGCTGATCGCGATATTGTTGATCGCATGGTTGATATTCGCGGGATAGACACAGAGCGCATATAGCGCGAGGCCGATACCTGCCGCATAGCGGACGCCCGGAATTATTTTTGGCGGGGTCATCAGACCCGCAGCGCCGGCAATCTCGGCAATTCCGGTAAGCAGGATGACTTGTTCGGGAAACGGCACCCAATCCGGTGTGATCGCCAGAAACCCGCCGGGAGACCGGATATGGGCGATCCCTGCGATCAGATAGATTATTGCCAGCAACCAGCGGAAAAAGCGGCGTTTGACGCTTTCCGCTGGGGTCATCTGGCACTTCTCATGCGCGCGATGACGGTGACGAAAAATGCGGTTGACCAGCCGAGCAGGATGAAGCCGTTCAGCCCTTCAATAGCGGCGATCATTTCCCAATGCCTTGCCAACCCTTCGCTATTATAGCCGGTGGTTGAATAGGTGATGGTCGAGAAATAGATTGCCTGATCAAAGGATGGCAAAGCATCCACGACGCGATAGACCACGGCATATGAGAATATTTCGATGCCATGCAGAACGAACAAGCCTAAAACGAGACCAAGCGTGACGGCAATGCCCCGGACCGACATTGGGTGAATATTTTCTGCAGCCTCCTCGCGCGCTTCGATGCGCAGCCATCGGCCGAGTAAAAATATGCCGACTCCGTGCGTCAACACGGTGAGCAGGATCATTCCGGTGCCGATGAGCAGTTCCGCGAGCATCCTGCGTCAATCGCCCCAGGGTGGCGGTGGAGGCACCACCGGCTTGGACAGATCAAACTCAACCCGGAAATAGCGCCCGTCTGCAGATTCCGGGCGGCGCAGTTCATAAGCGAAATGAGCACCGGATTGGCCAGGGGGAGTGATCTCCACGGCCCATATGTTGGTCACCGACTGATCGAGGCCATTGGCACGAAACGAGGCGATGGATTCGGCATCGACCGGAAATTCCTGCCGTTCCGAAGTACCTTGGCCAATGGTGTTGCCGCCATAATTGGTCACGCTGTCCAGGCTGCCATCTTCATGCCGATGCCGGTGTTTCAAACGGAGCCCTTCAGTGGTGCGGGTAATCGACCAGGTCCGCGACCGATCCCAATTGCTACCATCCTCGGCGATATGGAAAGGAATCTGAATTTCCTTCTGATCGCAAGAAGCCACATGCATGATCATTGGCTTGCCGGTCATTTCTGCATCGGCTTTCTGATCCGAAACCAATATGCCTGCATATGCCTTGCCGCAGAGCAGGCCCAGACGGTCAAAAAACAGGTCCTGAGGCGATGGCTTTGGTGCCGGATTCGGAGAAGAATCGCAGGCAGCCAGCGGAATACAGAGAAGCAGTGCTGCCGCGCGGATCGAAATGCGTTTGTTCATCCGCGCTGTTGCTACACAATTTCTGCACAGCATGAAACCGCTGAAATTCATATGTTTGCTTATTAGTGAATAGGATGCTATAGACGCTACAGCTAATAAATCGCGTTACGAAGAAATCTAGGTTTCGCAACCCCTAAGGTCGCATACTCTTTTTCCCATTTCTCGAAGTTGGCCAATCCCGTCCGGTTCTGCATTTCGCATGATCGGGCATAATTAAGTTATGAATAGGAATAAGACTATGCCTACAGGCACCGTAAAATTTTTCAACACCGACAAGGGCTATGGTTTCATTGCTCCTGAAGATGGTGGCGATGACAGCTTCGTGCACATCACAGCAGTTCAGGCTGCCGGAATGCAGTCGCTCGAAAAAGAACAGCGTCTGACATATGATGTTGAGACCGGAAATAACGGCAAGAAAGCCGCTGTAAACTTGCAGCAGGCTTAAGCCTAACACCGAATAGGGAAAAGGGCGGGAGTGCTTGGCACTTCTGCCCTTTTTTTGTCTTGAACCTGTCCGCAGCTAGCCCCAGTCGAAAGACAGGCTGCCACGATTATATAGTCCGGCAAGCAATTCCACCACCGCGTCCGAGGTCTGCCACTCGGGATTGATGACAAATTGGTCCTGAGCGCACAGCATTGCGGCCAGCAATGCGGTTTCATTCGCGCAGGGATAGCATTCCCCATCGACGAATAGCAGCAGCTTGTCTTGTTCCTCCCGAACAAAGGAAAACCGGCTGGCGGGATTGCGCAGCAAAGGGTGATCGGCAGTCAGCAAGCCGCGCAGATGTTCTTTCTCGATCGGTTCTTCGGGACGCCAGTCCGTTTCCGGGTATCTCGGTGTGCTGCTATATTCCCCGAACCATCGTGCGAAAGCCGCGCGGTCGGCCAGCTTTTCAGTAAGCATGGCGTGCAGCCGGTCGATCGCAGTAGCGGGGATCTCTCCAGGATTTTCCTGAACCGACAGATCGGGATCGCAATAGCGGTCGTCATCGGTCATGTCCGGCAGCAGGTCGTCGCACCAGTTGCCGATCAATTCCTTGCGCGACGGCGATCGAAAGCCAATGCTGTAGGTCATGCAATCCGCGCCTATCGCGACGCCATTATGGGCGATTCCCGGCGGAATATAGAGCATGTCACCCGGATCCAATATCCATTCTTCGACGGCTTCAAAATCGGCGAGCAGCAGCAAGTCTTCATGTGAGCGCAGGGCGGTCTGATCGTCGCAGGCGCGCCCGATCTGCCATCGACGCTGGCCGAGCCCCTGGATCAGGAAAACGTCATAATGATCAAAATGTGGACCTACTCCGCCGCCATCGCTGGCATAGCTGACCATCACGTCATCGATTCGCCAATTGGGGATGAACCGAAACGGTTCGATCAGTGCAGCCACGTCCGGAACATGATGATCAACCGCCTGAACCAGGAGGGTCCAGGGGGATTTGCCCAGTTCTCCAAAGCGCGTCTCCGGTAACGGCCCATGTTCGGCGTTCCAGTCGTCGCAAGTTTGCGTGATCAGGCGCGATTCAACATGATCTTCACAAGCGAGGCCAGCAAGTTCGTCGGGCGACAGCGGATTTTGCCATGATTGCCAGGGGTTTTTGATCAGCAGCGGGCGTTTCTGCCAGTAATCGCGCAGAAATGCGGCGGTATCGAAATTGTTGAATTGCATCCGCAAGCGTTACACAGTTTTGCGCGAAACCGGTAGTGATACCGGCAATGATTAAAGTCCATGCGTTCTTCTTCGGCAGCAATGGTGTTGGGGCGTTGCTCATTCCGTTGGTCGCTGTCAAAGGGGGGTATGTCAAAACTGATCCTGTTCAACAAACCCTTCGGCGTGCTGCCGCAATTCACCGATCGCGGGAGCGAGACCAAACGGGCCACGCTTTCGGACTTTATCGATCTGCCCGGCGTCTATCCGGCCGGGCGGCTCGATCGGGACAGCGAGGGGCTGATGATGCTCACCGACGATGGTAAAGTGCAGGCGCGGATCGCGGATCCGAAATACAAGACGCCGAAAACCTATCTGGTACAGGTAGAAGGCGACGTCGCGGAAGAGAGCCTTGCCATGTTGCGGCAGGGTGTCGAGTTGAAAGACGGCTTGACCAGGCCCGCCGACGTCGAGTGCATCGCCGATCCGGAGCTGTGGCCGCGTGATCCGCCTATCCGGGTGCGCAAGAGCGTGCCCGATTGCTGGCTCAAACTGACCATCAGGGAAGGCCGGAACCGGCAGGTCCGCCGGATGACAGCGGCGGTCGGGCACCCGACCTTGCGACTGGTGCGCTGGAGTATCGGCGACTGGTCGCTTGACGGATTGCAGCCCGGACAATGGCGGGTCGAGGATTAATCCATTTGGCCTCTGGGCGCTTTGTCGGTACAAAAATGGAAATCCAGGCGGGGCAATATCATGAAAAAGACGATCCGTATCATTCTTCTGTTGCTGGTCGTGCTGGGTGCGGCCTTTTTCATTCTCCGCACGCCCGATACCGATCGCACAGAGATGATCGCCAAATATGGCAATGAGGCTTCGCGCTTTCTCGACGATGGCCATGGCGGTAAAATCCATTATCGGGATGAGGGCAACAAGGATGGTCCGCCGATTCTTCTGATTCACGGATCGAACAGCCTGCTCCAGACATGGGAGCCGCTGGTGGCCTTGCTGGGCGACAAATATCGCATGATTTCGCTTGATCTTTACGGACATGGCCTGACCGGACCCAATCCAACCGGTGCTTATGATGCTGAAACCAATATCGCTACGGCGCTCAAGATATTGGACGCAGTCGGTGTCGACAAGGCCTATTGGGTCGGCAATAGCAGAGGCGGTTGGATTGCCTGGCGCGCCGGACTGTCTGTGCCCGACCGGACGTCCGGACTCGTTTTGATCGATGCCTCTGGTGCCCAGATCGAACAAACCGGAACCCCCTATCTTGGCGCCAGACTGGCGCAGTCATGGATCGGGCAACTTCTCTTGCCCGAAATCACGCCCCGCTTTCTGGTCAAGTCATCCCTGGAAGACAGTTTCGCACAGCCAGAGCGGCTGACCGAAGAATTGGTTGATCGCTACTGGGAATTGCTGCGCTTCCCCGGTAACCGCCAAGCCACGCTCGACCGCGGCAAGACCCCCCGTGAACCGGAAAAGTGGGGAGAAGTGGGAACGTTGAAAATGCCGGTTCTGATACTCTGGGGCGAGCAGGACCAGGTTATCCCGCTGACCCATGCCCGCGCTTTCGCCGCCGCGATACCGGAAAGCACATTGATCACTTACGCCGATGCCGGGCATCTGCCGATGGAGGAAACGCCGGAACAGGTTGCGCGGGATATCGACAACTGGATTGAAAATGTAACCGCAGAGGCCGCTGCACCGAACCCGGGTTGATGCCTGATTCCAGCAAATCAACCACCCGAGCCGGGTCGACCGATCGCTTGGTCGTCGTCTACAATGCCAATGCGGGCTGGGCCTCGGCGCTGATCGATGCGGCGCACAAGCTTGTCTGATCCGAAACCTATGAATGCAGTCTCTGCATGATAAGCTACGGGGCAGTATCGATGCAGCGGCCGTGGCGAAAATATCTCGACGGCTTGGCGCTGGAAAAGCAATTCTATCACCGGCAGGATTTTGCCCGCGCCTATCCTGCCGACTGTTTTCCCATGGTAGACGGGCTGAATTTGCCGGCAATCTTCATTGAGGCGGGCGGAGAATTGCATTGCCTGCTCTCCAGCAAACAGCTGGACAGTTTGACCGACGTCGAGGCGCTGATCACCGCGGTCGATCTGGCGCTCAACCGTTTCCGGAAGTGACTGGTGGCAAGCCCCAGTCGATAGGAGG
>JAGPVK010000193.1 GCA_018067055.1 Sphingomonadales bacterium
TCCGCTGGTTTGATCGTAAGTTTATGGGTGATCGCGTCGGTTGTTAAGTCTGGATACAGGGCATATTGATATTTATGGCGCGAGATGCAATGGGCGATGACAAGTCAGCTACCGATACGGTGCTGGCTGTATAGTGGAGAATGAGTTCGATGGTCGGCAATATAAAAAAATACAGCCTGTGGCTCGGGCTAATGGCTGGTACCATGACAATGGCCGGATGCACCCAGGTGCGTGGCCATCAGGGCTATGTTGCCGATGAAGTGCTGATGTCGGCGATTCAGGCGGGCGTCGACAACCGCCAGTCGGTCGAAGCATCGCTCGGCCGGCCGACGTTCACCGGACAGTTTGACGACAACACCTGGTATTATCTGTCTCGTGACACCCGCCAATATGGCTTTAACAACCCGCATCCGCGCGATCAGCTGGTGATGCGTGTGCAATTTGATGCAGACGGCAACGTGACTGCGGTTGATCGCACCGGCCTTGAACTGGTTGCGAGCATCAGCCCGGATGGCGACAAAACGCCGACTCTTGGCCGCGATCGCTCCTTTTTCCAGGAGCTATTTGGCAATATCGGCGCGGTTGGCGCTCCCGGCGCGCAAGGCGGCAGCAACGATCCAACCCGGCCCTAGCGGTTCTGCCTATTTGGCCCAGGGTGATCCGCCCTATTTGGCCCTGGGCGATCCGCCCTATTTGGCAATGCCGCTGGCGGCGAGGACGGCCAGAGTCACCAGTTCCGATGCGGTGGAGGCCATGGTGGCAATCTGCACCGATTTTTCCAGTCCGACCAGCATTGGTCCGATCACCGAATCGCCGCCCAGTTCGCGCAGCAATTTCGCCGACAGATTGGCGGACTGCAGTCCCGGCATGACCAGGACATTGGCGGGCTGTGACAGCCGGCTGAACGGATAGTTCGCCATCAGCTTGGGATTGAGCGCGACATCGGGTGCCATTTCGCCTTCATATTCGAAATTGACTCGCCGCTGGTCGAGCAGCGCTACCGCTTCCCGCAGGTTTTCCAGCCAGCGACCTTCGGGATTGCCGAAGGTTGAATAGCTGAGGAAGGCGACCCGCGGTTCGTGTCCCATCTGCCGGGCAACCGCTGCTGTCTGTTCGGCAATATCTGCCAGTTCATGCGCCGATGGCCGTTCGTTGACCGTGGTGTCGGCCATGAAAACTGTATGATGCTGGCCGACCATGACATGGATGCCAAAGGCGGTGCGGCCCTTCTCGACATCGATCACTTTGGCGACATCGCGGAAGGATTGCGAATAAGGCCGGGTAACCCCGGTGATCATCGCGTCGCCCTGATCCATGGCGAGCAGCGCGGAACCGAAGATGTTGCGGTCCTGATTGACCATGCGCTTGATATCGCGCTCCATGTAACCGCGGCGATGCAGCCGTTCGTAGAGCATGTTCACCATGTCGGGCACCAGCGGGCTGTTGCGGCTATTATGTACTTCAAAACTGTCGGGATTGCGTACGCCCAGCTCTTTGAGCTTTTCGCGTACCCGGTCATCGCGCCCGACCAGAACCGGTGTGCCATAGCCGCCATCCTGGAACTGGATCGCCGCGCGCAGCACGACATCCTCTTCCGCCTCGGCAAAAATAATCCGCTTTGGCGACAGCCGGCAGGCTTCATAAGCCTGGGTCAGTACCGACGTGGTCGGGTTGAGACGGGCTTTCAGGCTCTGGCGATAGGCATCCATATCCTCGATCGGTTTCTGGGCAACGCCGCTGTCCATTGCCGCCTTGGCAACTGCGGCGGATACGACATCCATCAGCCGCGGATCGAACGGTGCCGGGATGATATAGTCGACGCCAAAAGTCGGCGCATGTCCGCCATAGGCTACGGCGACTTCTTCCGGCACCTGTTCGCGAGCCAGTTCAGCAATCGCATGAGCGGCGGCCACTTTCATTTCCTCGTTGATACGGGTTGCCCGCACGTCGAGGGCGCCGCGAAAGATGAAGGGAAAGCCGAGAACATTATTGACCTGGTTGGGATAATCGGAGCGTCCGGTCGCGACGATCGCATCGGGCCGTGCCGCTTTGGCATCGGGCGGGGTGATTTCCGGATCGGGATTGGCCATCGCGAAAATGATTGGCTGCGGCGCCATGTCCTTGACCATTTCCGGCTTCAGCGCACCAGCGGCAGACAGGCCCAGAAACACATCGGCGCCAGTCAGCGCATCGGTCAAGGTGCGGGCATCGGTATCGATCGCATGGGCCGATTTCCACTGGTCAACGCCATCGCGACCGCGATAGATGACACCGGTACGGTCGCACATGGTCAGATTGTCATGCGGAACACCGAGGCTCTTGATCAGCGAGGCGCAAGCAATGGCAGCAGCGCCAGCGCCGTTGACCACGACCTTGATATCCTCGATCTTCCGGTCGGTCAGCAGACAGGCGTTGATGATCCCGGCAGCGGCGATAATCGCGGTGCCGTGCTGGTCATCATGGAATACCGGAATATTCATCCGGTCGCGCAGGGTCTGTTCGATGATGAAGCAATCGGGAGCAGCAATATCTTCCAGATTGATACCGCCGAAGCTGGGCTCCATGATCTGGACCGCGTTGATGAAGGTTTCCGCATCTTCGGTGTCGAGTTCCAGATCGATCGAATCGACATCGGCGAAGCGCTTGAACAAGACTGCCTTGCCTTCCATCACAGGCTTGGCAGCGAGCGCGCCGAGATTACCGAGACCAAGAATCGCAGTACCGTTGGAGATCACCGCGACCAGATTGCCTTTTGCGGTATAATCATAGGCTTTCGAAGGATCTTCGGCGATCGCCCGTACCGGGACGGCAACGCCGGGAGAATAAGCAAGGCTGAGATCGCGCTGGGTGGCCATCGGCTTTGAAGCGATAATCTCGATTTTTCCGGGTCGACCGTGGGAGTGAAAAAGCAGGGCTTCCCGTTCAGAAAATTCCAGATTGCTATCGTTCTTGTCAGCCAAATTATATCTCCGCATTTTGATTGTCGGCTTGCTTGCGCCGCTCGGTTGGTCACGTCCCGGCTCAAGGCTTACTCGCTTTGACCCACCGCCGCAATATCAAGTAAATTTCAACAGGATATGTTCGCTACTCTTTTATGTCTGACCGCACTCGGCTATCGCGGAGCCATGGCAACCCAGACTCAGGACACATCGGAAAAACCGGGAAAAGCACTCACATCGGCACCGGACAAGGTCACGCCGATGATGGAGCAATATTTCGGTCTGAAGGAAAAGGCCGGCGATTGCCTGCTGTTCTACCGGATGGGCGATTTTTTCGAGCTGTTTTACGAGGACGCCAAGCTGGCAGCGGCGGCGCTGGATATCGCGCTGACCTCGCGCGGCAAGAATGCCGGCGATGCAATCCCGATGTGCGGGGTGCCGGTGCATGCAGCGGAAGGCTATCTGGCGAAGCTGATCCGCGCCGGTTTCAAGGTGGCGATTGCCGAGCAGATTGAAACCCCGGCCGAGGCGAAAGCGCGGGGCGGCTACAAGGCCTTGGTTGCGCGCGACATCATCCGCTATGTCACCGCCGGAACACTGACCGAGGATAATCTGCTGGATGCGCGCAGCGACAATATGCTGGTCGCGCTCGCCGAGGTACAGGGCGAGATCGGGCTGGCTGCAGCGGATATTTCGACCGGTAATTTTGAACTGACGACAATTTCCGACGATGCGCTCGATGCAGAGCTGGCCCGGCTCGCGCCATCGGAAATCATCTGTCCGCCATCCTTGCTGCCGCGCCTGCAAAAGGCGACCGGCTGGGCAAAGGAGAATTTCGACAGCAGCCGGGCCGAAAAGCGACTGTGCGAGCATTTCGGGGTAGTGACCCTCGACGGGATGGGCGAATTTTCGCGGGCCGAACTGGCAACGGCCGGCGGTCTGGTTGCCTATGTCGATCATGTTTCTCAAGGACATGCACCCTATCTCCATCCGCCAAGAAGGCGCGAAACGCGGGAGTTTCTCTCGATCGACGGACCGACCCGGGCGAGTCTGGAGATTGACCGGACGCTGGCCGGTGGACGCGAAGGCAGTCTGCTCCACGCCATCGACCGCACCGTGACACCCGCCGGTGCGCGCCTGCTGGCGCGTGATCTGTCCGCGCCCTTGTTTGCTGAACAGCCGATCAACCGGCGGCTCGGTCTGGTGCAATGGTTTCACGACGGCTCGGCGATCCGAGACGATGTCCGCACCGAACTCAAGGCGCTGCCCGATATCGGGCGAGCGCTTGGCCGGGTGTCGGCAGGGCGAGGCAGCCCGCGCGATCTTGGCCAGATTCGCGACGGTCTGGCTGGCGCGCGGATCTTGCGCGAACGGCTGGCGCTGGCCCTCGGTCTCCCGGAACTGCTGGAAAAACTGCTGCCCGCGCTTGATGGGCATGGCGCACTGGTCGATCTGCTGGAACGTGCGCTGGTTGAGACGCCGCCGACCGAAATGGCCAATGGCGGCTATATCGCGGCGGGTTACGACCCGGCGCTTGATGAACTGCGCAGCGCCGGGTCCGACGGCCGCAAGGCAATCGCAATATTGGAAGCGCGTTATCGCGAGGCCACCGGCATCAACACGCTGAAGATCAAGCATAATGCCGTACTCGGCTATTTCATCGAAGTTCCCGCCCGGCATGGCGACAGCTTGATGGCAGAAAATTCCGGTTTCACCCATCGCCAGACGCTCGCCGGGGTGGTGCGGTTCAACTCCACCGATCTGCACGACGAGGCGGTGCGTGTGTCGCAGGCCGGGGCGCATGCTCTGGCGGCGGAAGCCGCGCATTTCGAGGAGCTGGTCGACACGCTGCTGGCCCGCAAGCAGGCGATCAGCGAAAGCGCCGATGCGCTCGCCCGGATCGATGTTTCTGCGGCGCTCGCCGAACGCGCCGCCGAAGGCCAGTGGTGCCGCCCGCAATTTGTCGACGGCAATATTCTCGATATCCAGGCCGGTCGTCACCCGGTGGT
>JAGPVK010000466.1 GCA_018067055.1 Sphingomonadales bacterium
AAGCCCGGCGCATCGGCGACGAGATCGAGGCATTGCAGCAGCTGAAACAAGTGTCGCTCAACGATGTTGCGATCCTCGTCCGCGCCCAGTTCCAGACCCGCGAGTTCGAAGATCGCTTCATCTCGATCGGCATGCCCTACAAGATCATCGGCGGCTTTCGCTTTTACGAGCGCGCCGAAATCCGCGACGCGCTAGCCTATCTCCGCGTGATTACCCAGCCCTCAGATGATCTCGCCTTCGAACGGATCGTCAACACGCCCAAACGCGGCCTTGGGGATAAAACTGTGGAAAAAGTCCACCACCTCGCCCGCGCGCAGGGCATCCCCCTCGCCGCTGCTGCGCTCAGCATCTGCGATACCGACGAGTTACCGCCAAGAGCGCGCAACACATTGCTCGAACTGATGCGCAATTTCATCCGCTGGCGCGACATGGCCGCCGACACCGATCATGCCGAACTGGCCCGGGTCGTCCTCGACGAGTGCGGTTACACGACGATGTTGCAGGCCGACCGCTCGACCGAAGCCGCCGGCCGCCTCGAAAACCTCACCGAGCTCGCCCGCGCCATGGAAGAATATGAAACGCTCGGCGAATTTCTCGAACATGTCTCACTGGTCATGGACAATGACGCCCGCGACGACGAGGCCAAGGTCACGATCATGACGATGCACGGCGCCAAGGGTCTGGAATATGACCATGTCTTCTGCGTCGGCTGGGAGGAAGGCGTCTTCCCCTCACAGCGCAGCCTCGACGAGGGCGGCAATGCCAGCCTCGAGGAAGAACGCCGCCTCGCCTATGTCGCGATCACCCGCGCCAAGCAGAAATGCACGATCTTCCACGCCGCCAACCGCCGCATCTACGGCCAGTGGAACAGCTCGATCCCGTCGCGCTTCATCAGCGAATTGCCAGACGACCATATCGAGCATGAAAGCAGCATGAGCGGTGGCGAAAGCCTGTGGCGCGCCAACTGGAGCGAGAATAGCGATCCGTTCGCCCATCTCGCCGCGGCCAATGCCACCAGAGCCGGCCAGCGCGGCCCTGGCTGGCAACGCGCAGCATCGTCATCGCGCGGCTTCGACAAAAACCCGCGCGTGATAAAAGAAGCCCGCCGCAGCGCCGTCTCCCTCGGCAACAAGGGCCGCGACGACGTCACCGTCGGCATGCGCGTCTTCCACAGCAAATTCGGCTATGGCGAGGTGAAGGTGAAGGAAGGCAACAAGCTGGAGATCGCGTTTGAGAAGAGCGGGGATAAAAGGGTTTTGGATTCGTTTGTTGAGGTGGCTTAGCCACAATCCGTTAGCCCTGAGCTTGTCGAAGGGCGCTTATCGACGAGAGGCGTGGTTCGACAAGCTCACCACTAACGGCCCTTACGCTCAACCCCTCCCTTTCAAGGGAGG
>JAGPVK010000209.1 GCA_018067055.1 Sphingomonadales bacterium
CCCGCTCGGCCAGCATCTGCCACGGCACGATATTGCTATGATGCTCCAGTTGCGACAGCATGATCCGGTCGCCCTGCGCGATAAATTTATTGCCCCAGCTTTCGGCGACCAGATTGATGCTGTCTGTCGCACCGCTGGTAAAGACGATCTCGTTTTCGCTCGCGGCATTGAGGAAACCGGCGACGCGTTTGCGCGCGGCTTCATAAGCCAGCGTCATATTGGCCGAGCGCGCGTAGACGCCGCGGTGGACGGTGGCATAATCCGGGCCGTAGGCGCGGGCGATAGCATCGAGCACGGCCTGCGGCTTCTGCGCGGTCGCGGCAGAGTCTAGATAATGCCAGTCCGGTCCGATGCCGGGGAAGTCGGCGCGATAGTCCCCCTCCCGCTTGCGGGTGGGGTTTGGGGTGGGAAGGCCCGAGCCATTTTCAGGCCCACCCCCGGCCCCTCCCGCAAGCAGGAGGGGGGATAAGTTGGCGTTCCCGTTCACGACAAACCCTCCAGCACCTCAAGCGCCTTGCCCTCAATCGCTTCGCGCACCGCATCGTCACCAACCGACACAAACGCATCGGCAATAAACGCCTGCAACATCAGCTTCTGCGCCGTCGCCGGATCAATCCCGCGCGAGCCCATGTAGAACAACGCCTGCTTGTCGAGCTCGCCGACGGTCGCGCCATGGGCGCATTTCACGTCATCGGCGAAGATTTCCAGTTCCGGCTTGGCGTTCGCGGTCGCGCCGCGATTCAGCAGCATCGCCTTGACCGACTGCGCCGCATCGGTTTTCTGCGCGTGCCGCGCCACATTGATCTTGCCGAGGAAACTGCCGGTCGCCTTGTCCGCCAACACCGAGCGCACCACCTGATTGGAAGTCGCATTGGGTTCGGCGTGGATGGTTTCGGTCACGATTTCCAGCGTCTGCTGACCAGACCCCAATATCGCTCCGCCCAGTTCGAAATGGGAACCATTGCCCAGCGTCGCCTTGACCTGAATCCGGCCATAGTCGGCATTATGCGCGAGCACATGCAGGATGAAGGTCGCCTTGTCGCCGATGGTGACATCGAGATCGACCATGCCGACGCCGTCGATGATTGGCAGTTCGGCAATCTGGCGCGAGATGGTTTCGCCTGCGGGGACATCGATTTTCTCGGGGCCATCAAGCTTCGCCCAGACGGTTTCAAGCGCCTTGAGATCAGCATAGCGCCAGCTCTCGTCGCGGCGCGTAGGGAGCGGAGCGGTCATATTATTTTCCTCCCTGTGCCGAAGGCATGGGGAGGGGGACCATGCGCAGCATGGTGGAGGGGTAATGCGCACGAAGCCCCTCCGTCACGCCTGCGGCGCGCCACCTCCCCATGTCCTGCGGACACAGGGAGGAAAGTGTTAGCGCATAACATCATGCCGCCTCCGCAATCGCTTCATAGCCTTCTTCTTCCAGCTGCAGCGCCAGTTCCGGCCCGCCGGTCTTGACGATCCGGCCAGCCGCCAGCACATGGACAAAATCCGGCTTCACTTCGTCGAGCAGCCGCTGATAATGGGTAATCAGCAGCACCGCCTTGTCGGGCTTGCGCATGATCGCGTTGATACCCGAACCAACGGTGCGCAGCGCATCGATGTCGAGGCCGCTGTCGGTCTCGTCGAGGATCGCCAGCTTCGGATCGAGGATACCCATCTGCACCATCTCGTTGCGCTTCTTCTCGCCGCCGGAAAAACCGACATTGACCGCCCGCTTGAGCATATCCATGTCCATCTTCAGCAGCGCCGCCTTTTCCTTGGCAAGCTTGATAAATTCCGCGCCATTCAGCGCCTCTTCGCCCCGCGCCTTGCGCTGCGCATTCAGGCTTTCGCGCAGGAACTGCAGGTTGCTGACACCGGGGATTTCAACCGGATATTGGAAACCGAGGAAAATACCCGCTGCGGCGCGTTCATGCGGATCGAGTGCGAGCAGATCCTGCCCGTCAAAAGATGCGGAGCCCTGGGTCACTTCATAACCGGGCCGTCCGCCCAGTGCATAAGCAAGCGTCGACTTGCCGGCGCCATTGGGCCCCATGATCGCATGAATCTCGCCCGGATTGATGGTGAGGGAGAGCCCCTTGAGAATTTCTGTGTCGCCGACGGTGGCGTGGAGGTTTTCAATTTTTAGCATTATCTGGTTTCCTGGGTGAGGGCAGCATTTTGAGTCTTGATTTTCTGGACTGGTCTTCCGCATCAGCCTTGCCAACCTCGTCTTTTTTCCAATAATAAGGTTCAGCCTTGCCTTCCGCAAAAAGAGCGCCGCGCGCGACATAATGAATTCGCATACGCATTTCGACGTCATCTACAGATTCGCCATTTTCACTGACGGCAAGGGATGTTTCAGCCCAGGCGAGCAACTCCGCTGAACAGCTTTCGGCCGCTTCCCGGCCTATGGAAAGTCGCGCGTCAATATCGCCCGCAACCGCGCCTTTTGAGAGTAAGTTCTGGACCGACTCCCAAACACATTTTTCAGTCGCCCCACGTTCCGTCGGCGGCGCGTCAGCGGGAAGCTGTGGTGCTCCAACGAAAGCGAAAGCGAGGATAGTCGAAAAGAGCACGGTCACCCTACCGATCCTTCCAGAGAAATCGCCAGCAATTTCTGCGCTTCCACCGCAAATTCCATCGGCAGCTCCTTGAGCACTTCCTTGGCAAAGCCGTTGACGATCAGGCTTACCGCCGCTTCGGCGTCGAGGCCGCGTTGCTGGGCATAGAACATCTGGTCGTCGCTGATCTTGCTGGTCGTCGCTTCATGCTCGATCGTCGCGGTCGGGTTCTTGACCTCGATATAGGGCACGGTATGCGCGCCGCTCTGGTCGCCGAGCAGCAAGGAATCACACTGGGTAAAATTACGCACATTTTCGGCATTGGGACCAACCCGCACCAGACCGCGATAGGTATTGTCGCTGTGACCGGCGCTGATCCCCTTGGAGATGATCGTCGAGCGGGTGTTCTTGCCATTGTGGATCATCTTGGTGCCGGTATCGGCCTGCTGATAATTGTTGGTCAGCGCGACCGAGTAAAATTCGCCAACGCTGCCCTCGCCGTTCAGGACGCAGCTCGGATATTTCCAGGTCACGGCGCTGCCGGTCTCGACCTGGGTCCAGCTGATCTTGCTGTTCTTGCCCTGGCACAGGCCGCGCTTGGTCACGAAATTATAGATGCCGCCCTTGCCGTTCTCGTCGCCGGGATACCAGTTCTGGACGGTCGAATATTTAATCTCGGCATCATCCATCGCGACCAGTTCGACCACGGCGGCGTGCAGCTGATTCTCGTCGCGCATCGGCGCCGTGCAGCCTTCGAGATAGGAGACATAGCTGCCTTCTTCGGCGATGATCAGCGTCCGCTCGAACTGGCCGGTATTTTCCGCGTTGATCCGGAAATAGGTGCTGAGTTCCATCGGGCAACGAACGCCCTTGGGGATATAGACAAAGGTGCCGTCGCTGAACACGGCGCAATTGAGCGTGGCGAAATAATTGTCGTGCATCGGCACAACTTTGCCGAGATATTTTTTGACCAGTTCGGGATATTGCTTGATCGCTTCCGAAATCGACCGAAAAATGACGCCTGCATCCTCCAGTTCCTTGCGGAAAGTGGTGGCGACCGACACGCTGTCAAACACCGCATCAACCGCAACCTTGCGCGCGCCTTCGACGCCCGCCAGCACCTTCTGCTCCTCGATCGGAATGCCCAGCTTTTCATAAACGCGCAATATTTCGGGATCGACCTCGTCGAGCGAACCCAGCTTTTCCTTCGGCTTGGGCTCGGCGTAATAATAAGCGTCCTGATAATCGATCATTGGAATGTCGAGCTTGGCCCAGTCGGGCGATTCCATCTTTTCCCACTGGCGAAAAGCCTTCAGCCGCCACTCGAGCATCCACTCGGGCTCGCCCTTCTTGTCGGAAATGAAGCGCACCGTGTCCTCGTTCAGACCCTTGGGCGCGAAATCCTGTTCGATGTCCGACGACCAGCCGAACTCGTAGGTGCTCGCCTTGTCGACCGCTTCCTGCGCTTCGGCATTCATGTCCTTGCGGTCTGCATCATAATCAGAAGTTTTGACGTTGTCGCTCATCATGCTTTTTCCATTATTCGAATTTGGGGGGCGACTGGCAAATCCGACAGGCTTGCCAGGCTGACATCGTCCAGCGCCTTGCGGATCGTGCGATTGACTACACCCCAATGGGGTTTCACGGTACAGCCAGTCTCCAGCACGCAATCGTGATTGCCGTCAATCGTGCAGCTGGTGATCGCCAGCGGCCCTTCGACCGCCTCGACGATATCGGCAAGGCTGATCGATGCCGGGGGCCGGGCGAGCCGGATGCCGCCGCCGATGCCGCGCGTCGATTCGAACAGGCCGGCTGCGGTCAACCGGCTGACCAGTTTCTTCGCCGTCGGCAGCGGCACGCCGGTTTCTTGAGAGAGCTTGGTTGCGTTGAGCTTTCCCTCCGCCAGTCGCGCAGCACCGCAATGGCGCGCGGCGGCGGACATCAGGACAACGGCATAATCAGCAAGGTTGGAAAGGCGCATTTTTCTCGAATCGCTTGGTGTGAACTCTAAACAAGACTGATTTAGTCTCATTTATCCAACATTGCAAGCACAGCGCGGCTTCCAGCGATAGCGGGAAAGCCAGAACATGCTTCCAATGCTTCCAGTCAGGTATCGGAAATCAGCGGCGGAATCTTGCCCTTCAGATCTGCCCGCTGATCGATCAATCGGGCGGTCTCGCCCTCGCCAACCCGCAGCTGGGTCGGGGTCACGCCGGCAAAGAATTTCACTTCGCGAATCATGTGCGACTGATCGTAAAAGGCATCGACCAGCTCGAGCAGCTCTTCCTCATTATGCTCGGCATAAGCGCGCGCCGCTCGCAAAGCGCGATATTTGCGGGCGAGATATTTCGGCGGCATGCCATAGAGCTTGTTGACCGTGCGCAGCACCTGCCGCGAACTCTGCTCCGACCGCTCCATCAATCTGCTGACCGGCGGCGACGGCTCCGACGACAGCCACTCATCGACCATTCTGGTGAAGGTGGCCGTCTCCTGCTTCAGGCGCGGTTTCAGCGACCGGTAAATCTTGTCGGCCCATGCCACCATCTCCTCGGGACTCTGGCAGCCACGGAGATATTCCAGGTTCTTGTCGATTTCCTGAGTGAACACCTCACTCGCACGGACCGCCCGGTCGGTATAGTCTGCTGCCGACTTCCGGGTGGAAATGGCCCAGCCGGCGGGCAATATGCCAACGCCGAACATCCGGAATGGTCCGGTCACGTCAAAATGCATTGATCCGGTCGATGGCCCCTGCAGCATGGCGTCCTTCGCCGGAAAACTGTCGCCATTGGCGAAACCGATGACCGCGCTGCCCTCCAGCAAAAAGCGCAACTGTGCGATTGCGGCACGTTCATTGTCGGCGAAGCGCGGCTGGTCGACCTCGAACAGATAATAGACCGAGACCAGATCCCGAACATCTTCTGCAGGCGCAAAATATCTCAAACTAACCAAGCGACGACCCCCTTATCTGTCCCTCCTCCAGGTTCAGATAGCGTATAAATGCGCCTTTATAGCTGAAAAACAAAGGTAAAAAAAAGGCCTGACTAAATTAATAGCCAGGCCGATAAGGAAAAGAACTCCGGCGCCACCGCTTTGCGATGGCAAGAGCCCTTCGGGTCGCAACGCCCCTATCACTTGTATTAACCCAATTTCATTGGACAGAAACGACAGATTCCCCGCATTCGCTTGACATTTCAGGACAAGATAGAGCTTGTTACCGTATCTTACCCCCGGTCAGCGATCCAGGCATCGACCCGTTCTTCGAGGATATCGAGCGGTACCGGACCGCTTTTCAAAACGACATCATGAAAAGCACCCATGGTGAACTTGTCGCCCAGTGCTTCCTGCGCCCGCGCTCTGAGCTCGAGTATTTTCAGCTTGCCGATCATATAGGCGGTCGCCTGCCCCGGATAGACGACATAGCGCTCGATCGCCTTGCGGATATCGCCCTCCGGATTGGGCGTGTTGTCGGTCAGATATTGAATCGCCTGTTCGCGGCTCCAGCGCTTGTGATGGATGCCGGTGTCGACCACCAGGCGGCAGGCCCGCCACAATTCCATCCCGAGCCGGCCAAAATCGCTATACGGATCCTGGTAAAAGCCCATGTCCTTGCCGAGTTCTTCCGAATAGAGTCCCCAGCCTTCGGTATAAGCGGTCCATCCGCCAAATCTCCGGAATGGCGGCAAATCACCCAGTTCGGTCTGGATCGATCTTTGCAAATGATGGCCCGGCAAGCCTTCATGATAGGCCAAAGCCTCCAGTTCCGTTTTGGACATGCTGCGCAGATTGTAGAGATTCACATAATAGGTGCCGGGGCGCGATCCATCAGGTGCCGGGCCATTGTAAAAGGCTTTGCCACCAGATTTCTCACGAAAGGCCTCGACCGGTTTGATGACCAGCGGCGCTTTCGGCAGCGTGTTGAAAAATTCGGGCAGTTTGGCGGTCATCGCTGCCAGCTTGGCGTCGACATCGGCCAGATAGGCTTCGCGCGTATCATAGTAAAACTCATCGCTGCTGCGCAAATGCTCGAAAAAGTCCTGCAAGCTGCCTTCAAAGCCGACATCGGCCATGATCTGGCGCATCAGCCCGTGAATGCGCGCAACATTATCCAGGCCGATCTGATGAATTTCATCCGCACTGAGATTGGTGGTCGTATAATTTTGCAGGCGCTCGGCATAATAAGCCGCGCCATCAGGAAACCGCCAGATGCCGTCACCATCGACTGCGACCGCCTGTTGACGCTCCATTTCGGCGATCAGTTTCTGATAGGCCGGTTTCAGACTGTTGATCATCGCCGCTGCGCCGCGCGCCACCAGATCCGATTTCTCCGCTTCGGGAATATCAAGATCCGCGACCTTCTTCTTCAGATCGGCATAAATCGGTGAATCCTGGCCGTCCGCGAACGGCGCACCGCTGATCACATTTTTTGCGTCGGCGATGACATAAGGGAAGACCCAGTCGGGGACGATGATCCCCTTATCCGCTCGCTCTGCCGACTGTGCCACCAGCGACGCGATCAATGGACCTGCGGCATCAAGACGACTGACATAGGCTTCTGCATCCGCCTTGCTCGACACCCGGTGAATGTTGATCAGGAACGCTGGAATCTGGCTTTGCGCGCCATTCATCTGATCGAAAATATAGGCATTATGACGGAACGGAAACGCGTTGCTCGCCCGTTCGCCCCGGGCCTGAAACAGACGATAGCTCAGCTGGCTGGCTTCGCTCAGTTCGGCCTCGTCAAACTCTGCCTCCATCCGGGCAAGCGCTGCCAGACCGCGTTCATATTGCGCAACTTCGGCAGCGTCGCTCGGATCATCCCATTTGCCATAATCGGCATCCCGGATGCCGCGATAGGCCTTTGAGGTTGGGGAATGGGCGAGTTCCTGATCATCATAATCTTTGAAAAATGCGGACAGTTGAGAATTGACGTCTTCCTGCGCCTGCGTTTCAACTTCGCTGGTCTGCGCATGGCTTGCCGGCGCGATGACAGCAGTGGACAATGCCAGGGCAGAAGCGGCGGTCAGCAACAAATTTCTCATCCAAAATATTCCTTATCTGATACGGTTGTCACAGGCCCTAACATCCCGATCCCATTTACACAATTATGCACGCTTGCTCTTGTCCCGTCGAGCAAGCGGGATCATATTTGCCACTATCTGGTTGCTGACACCCAAGTCCGCAGTTAGGCCCGACAGTCATGCAGTCCTATTCACCAGACGCTTTGATCATCGGCGGCGGCCATAACGGTCTGGTCTGCGCTTATTATCTCGCTCGCGCCGGGATGAAGGTGCGAATTTTGGAAGCGCGCGATGTGATCGGCGGCGCGGCCGTGACCGAGGAATTTCACCCCGGCTTCCGCAACAGTACCGCGAGCTACACGGTCTCTTTGCTCCAGCCGAAAATCATCGCCGACATGGGTCTGGTTGAGCGCGGCTACCGCGTGATCGAACGCCCCAAAAGCAATTTCCTGCCGCTCGGTGATGGCCAATATCTGCTGCTCGGCGGCTCGCTTGCTGCGACGCAGCAGGAGATCGCGCGCTTCTCCGAGAGTGATGCAGCGCGCTTGCCGGAATATTATGCAATGCTGGACACGGCGGCCACGATATTGCGCGATCTGGCGCTGGAAATTCCGCCGAATTCCGGAGGCGGAGCGCTCGCCATGCTGGCGGGCATCAAGACCGCTCGTCGATTCGCAGGGCTATCGCCACTGCAACAGCATGAGATTATCAAGCTGTTCACGCTGAGTGCGCGCGAGCTGCTCGACCAGTGGTTCGAAAGCGGGCCAATCAAGGCAGCCTTCGGTTTTGACGCCATTGTCGGCAATTACGCCAGCCCCGATACGCCGGGCAGCGCCTATGTCTTGCTCCATCACGTGTTTGGCGAGGTCAATGGCAAGCATGGTCAGTGGGGCCATGTCATCGGCGGCATGGGCCGGATCACCGAACTGATGGCCGAGGCCTGCCTAGAGGCAGGGGTCGAAATCAGCCTCGAAACGCCGGTCGCAAAACTGCTGGTCGAGAAGGGGACGGCCATTGGCATACGCACCGTGGACGGGGAGCAGATCCATGCTCGCAAGGTCATCGCCAATGTCGGCCCGAAACTGCTCTATGACAGCCTGATCGACCCTGCCGACCTGCCCGCTGATTTCCGCCGGATGATGACCGGATATCAATGCGGCTCGGGCAGCTTCCGGATGAATCTGGCGCTGCGCGGCTTGCCCGATTTCACCGATCTTCCC
>JAGPVK010000217.1 GCA_018067055.1 Sphingomonadales bacterium
CCTCCCGCGCACTCAAAATCTCCGTCACCAGTTCCAGATCACTCGGCTTGTCGACATCAATCGCCGCTTCCGCGATCGGCAACATGATCGGCTCGGCCCGCAGGCCCATGCGCTGCCCGGCCTGTGCCATCGCATCCTTGAAACCGATCGTCCTGCTGAGCGCCCGCAACAGCAGCCAGGGGCCAAAATGGGCGAAGATTGTCCAGCCTTTCTTGCGGTCTTGCTCGACGGTCGACCATAATGCCAGCGCCGGCTTGGCCGCTGCATTGTGCAAGGCAAAGAGATTGGCGCCGCTATAGGCCCCGCCCCGGAATTTCAGCCAGGTGCGGCGGGCGTCGGGATAGGCAGACAGCATCGTCTTGCGCTCGACCACGCCGACCGCGACATCCTGCCCGGTGTAACCCTGGAAGAAACTATCGAGTATCGCTCCGTTCAGCAGCGCATTGTCCGCCGTGGTCACCAGCACCGGCCAAGGCGCGATAGCAGTGCCAACCACATTATGGACGCTGGTTGCTATGCCGTCACTGGATTCGACAAAGGCGATGCTGTCATGCCCGGCCAGATCAGCGGCGAGGCCGGACTTTAGCGCCTCCGGTGATTGGCCCATGACCACGATCCTGCCGATATCGGGTGACGCCAGCAGCGCCCGCGCCACCCGTTCGAGCATGGTCTGTCCATGGATCGGGATCAGTGCCTTGAACCGGACGTTGCAATAAGCCGCCATCGGATCGCCCTCGGGGCGCTGGCCAGCCAGGATAATCGCCGTCCACAGCGGTTTTCCGCCGCTTTGCCCGTCATCGACGGTCATTTCGGGTTCACTAGCAGGGGCCACGGACATCCTTATCATTTCTGATCGCGACCGGCGAAGCCCGGCTGCGCATCAGGCGCTTTAGCCGCCGCCTGTGATTTTGCAAAGCGGGCCGCGCAAACCAGCGGTCCTGTTGTGCCGCAAGCAATCCCGGATGGCGAGCAGATAGACTTCCGTCGATAATTTGTCCAAGGACGGAAACCGGCGGAATGGTTCCGCCATGCCCAGAGAGCAGATAAAGGTCGAACGCCGGATGAAAGAGACATGATGCCCGATTCATCGAGCCAACCCCGGCGCATCGGCTTTCTGTTCAATCATGACGAACTGCATCAGGTCGCGCATATCGCACCGATCATATCCGCGCTGCAGCGGCAGGCACCGAGCGCCCGTGTCGAGGTCATCACTTCCAGCGACCGGCAAGCCGACGCGGTTCGCGAATTTCTCGACCCTGCTTGCCCGACACCGGCCTTCCGGTCGATCCGGCCGCATGCCGGGACCCGGCTGGTAGAGAAAATGCTCGGCAATATGATCCCGCTCAACCGCCTGAGCAGCCTCAAGCGCAGCACCGATCTGTTCCGGCAATTTGATGCGCTGGTGGTGCCGGAGACGACGACAACTTTCCTGAAGAAAAATGGCGATACCGACCGGCCAAAGCTGATCTTCTTTCCCCATGGTGCTGGCGACCGATCGATCGGTTTTTCGCCGGAAATCAGCCTGTTCGACTATGTGCTGCTGCCCGGCGCCAAAACCCGCGACCGGATGCTGGCGGCTGGCGTGATCCGCCCCGACAATCACCGTATCGTCGGCTATCCCAAATTTGAAGCCTATGCCGACCGGCCACGGGTGAAACTGTTCGACAGTGACAAGCCGACCGTCCTCTACAATCCGCATTTCGATCCCTTGCTGTCGTCCTGGTTCCGTTTCGGCGAACAGATTCTCGCCTATTTCGCCAGCCAGAACGACTATAATCTGATCTTTGCGCCGCATGTCATGCTGTTCCAGCGCCGGTTGCTGGCCTCGGTCGAGCACCGTCTGCTCCGTTTCCGCCAGCGTATCGACCCGCGCTACGCCACGCTCGATCATATCCATATCGACACCGGCAGCACGCGCAGCGTCGACATGACCTATACCAATGCCGCGGATATCTATCTTGGCGACGTCAGCAGCCAGATTTACGAATTTATCCGCACGCCGCGCCCGGCGATTTTTCTGAATTCCCATGATGCAGAATGGCAGGGCAATCCCAATTACGAACATTGGACCTTTGGTCCCGTGCTCGATGATCTTGCCGGGCTCGGAGCGGCGCTGGCCGAAGTTTCGCTGTTACCGGCCGCATATCGGCAGGCGCAGACGCGGGCTTTTGCTTATTCCTTCGCGAATGATGATCCCGACCCGCCATCGCGGCGCGCGGCTTCGGCCATAGCCGAGTTTCTCGACCTTCCTTAGCCTGGCGGCCGATATCTAAAAGTCGACCGCTATGCCCTTGTGTTCCCAGTCGCCATAGCGGGTTGGCCCCTTTTTTGCGGCAATCTCTTCCGCCTTTTCGATCGGATCTGGCTTCGGCACCGGCTTGCTGGGGGAAAGATGCGCGGGCGGCTTCACATGGGCTGGTCGCTCGCCTGGTTTTCTATCGCTTTCGGTCATATTTTTTGCCTGTCCGTCCGTTTGAATCAACCCGCCTCACACCCTATATTGAAGCTGGGACGGCCATATTCAAGCGAGTAGAGACGATGAACTTCATGAAAACAACCATGCTATTGGCGGCGCTGACGGCGCTGTTCATGGTCTTGGGCTATTCGCTGGGCGGCAGCGGCGGCGCGATTTTCGCCTTGCTGGTCGCGGCGGGCATGAATCTGTTCACTTACTGGAATGCCGACAAGATCGTGCTGAAAATGCACAATGCGGTCGAGATTGATGGCAAAAGTCACCCCTAATTCTACAAAATGGTCGAGAATTTGGCGAAACGAGCACAATTGCCGATGCCGAAAGTCTATATCGTCGACCAGCCTCAGCCCAACGCCTTCGCCACTGGCCGCGATCCCGAACATGCGGCGGTCGCTGCCACCACCGGCCTGCTGCAAATGCTCAGCCATGACGAGATCGAAGGCGTGATGGCGCACGAACTCGGCCATGTGAAAAACCGCGATACGCTGATCATGACCATGGTCGCGACCATTGCCGGTGCGGTATCGATGCTCGCCAATTTCGGCTTGTTCTTCCGCGACCGCAATGCCGGCATCGCCGGGATTATGGCGGTGCTGATCGCGCCCTTTGCCGCGATGATCGTGCAAATGGCGATCAGCCGCACCCGCGAATTCGGCGCCGACGCCGCAGCGGCACAGATCAGCGGCAAGCCCCTGTCGCTGGCCGCTGCGCTGGCCAAGATTTCCGGCGAGGCAGCCCGTATCCCCAATCCGGTCGCCGAGCGTAATCCTGCTGCTTCCCAATTGTATATCGTACCCGGAGGCGTGCGCCAGATGTTCTCGACCCACCCCGCAACCGAAGACCGGATCGCGGCCCTGCAGGCCATGGCGCACGGCGGCGGTGCCAATGGCTGGTCCAGCCGGCCCGATGAAATCGGCGACATGACCCGCCTGCGCAAACCGAGTGCGCTTGACCCGACGCGGTAGAACGGTTCAGACGTCAACTCCCGGCAACACACGCGTTATCTATGGAAAGGCGACCTCTATTGCTTTCGCCGCAATCCGCACCTGCACGGGGGTTGTTGCCAGCACTTCGCCATCGATTGAAATCTCAAGTTCCGGTATCGTTTTCAGCTGAAAAGATACTCCAGTAAATTCACGGGTGTTTGCGTTTCTGTCTCTTAGCTTGAACGCTTTTGCATACCAGTCCCAACCAAGCTTGAATTTGCTCTTCCCGACCACGGCCTGGATAACGATCTTGCCGCTGTCGATTTGCGCATTGTCGGACAATTCCAAACCGCCATGATAGGGCCCGTTCAATATCCGGACTTCGGTCGACCACAATATATGCTGTGTTGCACCGTCATCGATGATTAGCTTGAAGGGCCGGAAACGGATGAGGCATTTCATTGCCCAGAATAAATAGCCAAAACGCCCCAAATAGCGTTTCAACGTTTGGGGGACCGTTGGGCCAATGATTGGTGAAAGGCCTAATGACGCAGCGTTTACAAAATAATCCTCGTCGATCATTCCCAGATCGATCGGCTTGCGATGCCCATGGGCGATTACCTCAATAGCGCCGTCAAGGTCTAGAGGCACGCCCAGCGTTCGTGCCGAACTGTTGGCGGTGCCGAGCGGCAATATCGCAAATACGCAATCCGAGCCGACAAATTCGTCAACCACGCCGGAAAGCGAACCATCGCCGCCGCCGACGATGACCATCGGGGCGTCCTTGATGGCTTGGCGCACAACCTTGCGAATATCTTCGGGATTATCGACGTCGATTGCGTCTATGAGATTGATGCCCGCTTCGCTAAGTTTTGTTTTCGCCTCCTCGAACAGGTCATCTCCCTTTCGGGATCCGGCGTTAATGACGAGAATAGCATCCCGAGGGAGAATATTGGTTTTCATGGAGACACTACGCCGCGGTGGGTAATTGGATGCACGATGAAACTTCTTTAAGATTCGACCGTTGAACCTCCATGGCCCGGATCGCACATTTATCTGATATACATTTTGGCGCAAATGACCCGAACATCGTTGCCGCCACGATTGATTGGCTGACAGAAAAACGGCCCGATCTCGTCATAATCAGCGGTGACCTGACCCAGCGCGCGCGAGAGAAGCAGTTTCAGGATGCTGCCGATTACCTCGGGGCACTGCGGCAAAATGGGCTCCCATTGCTGGTCATCCCCGGCAATCATGACGTTCCCTTATATGATGTGTTTCGGCGATTTGCATCACCGCTGGGCCGTTATAAACGCTATATTGCACGCGATCTATGTCCTTGGGTAGAAACGGACGAAGTCGCCGTCTTGGGAATAAATACGGCCCGGTCCCTCACGATCAAGGATGGCCGTATCAACGAGCAGCAAATGCAGCTCATCCGTCAACGATTCAATAATGTCACGCCCGATAAAACGCGAATTCTGGTGACCCACCACCCGTTATTTGCATTGCCAATTGGCCGAGGCAACGAGCTTAGCGAAGCAGCAGGTCGGCACCAAGATGCGCTTCAGGCCATTAACGATGCTGGCATCCATATATCCTTGGCAGGGCATTTTCACCGTACTTATGCCGAGGCCGCTAGAAAAATGGTGGCTGAGGCTGGGCCGACCCTGGTGATTCAGGCGGGCACCGCCACATCGACCCGCCTTCGCAATCAAGAACCGCAAAGCTTTAACTGGCTTCATGTCCAGCCAGGCAACCAGATGGAACTGCAAGTGATCGTCTGGAATGGCGACGAATTTCAGCGTGCAAGCCACGTTGGCTTCGTTCTGGAAGGTGACGAATGGCATTCTGAAAACCTGTCGACACAGCCAATGACCACAGATGATTCTCTCACAGCGGATCATCGCTGACGGCCTTGGGTCGTCGAACGTCCGCGGTTCCGCTCAAATAGCGAAGTAAGGTGGGCTGTTTCGTAGCGGCGGCATTGCCTCATCCGCCTCGGTTGCACCAGAACGGACTTTGTCGCCCGCCAGGCGTCCCAGTGACCGGGGTTGCAAAAATATCAGGCTCAGGAAATAGCCGATGATCGCGCTCGCTCCATAGCCAACAATCGGCGTCGGATAAGCACCGATCGCTGCGGCTGCGATCAGGGTCAGCCAGCAGGATGCGAATACATAATGCAGCACAGTGCGCTCGGCCTTAGGAACAAATATAATCGGGCAGACGAGCAACAAACATCCGGCCCAGAGCATCAGTCCGACCCACAGGCCAGTATCAAAGGCGGTCCACAATATATGATCGACGAACGGCACCGCCGGCAGGCGGTCGGGCAATAGCAGCGTGGTCGCGAAGGTCATCGTACAGAATAGCGCTGCGCTCACAGTCAGCCGGCCTGGCCGCATCATGCCGACAATTGCAACCGCCACAAACAGCATCGCCGCCATCGCCCGGTCAGGCTGAGCCGCCATCGCGAAGGCTGCGACTATAACCGCCGCTGTGGTCCGGAAATTCTGAACTCTGGCGAAGCAGACCGCAATCAGCGGCAACAATATCAGGCTGGTCTGGATGAAAAACGGCCCGATCAACAGCCACCGTCTGGCATCCTCGATGGCAAATCCGAAGATCGCGGTGCCAAATAATATGAACGCCCCGATCAAGGCGATCGCGGTCACCACCGAATCTGTGGCCCGCGCCGAGAGCCTCAGGGACATAGCCAGCAAAATGCCGATAACAATAGCCCCGCCATTGACCAGTATCTTGGTCAGCGGGGCACCGGAGACAAGCAGATAAGCCAGACCGATCGAGCCCGCCGCCACACCCGCAATGAATGTCAAAATCACGAATCTGTCTTTCACGACGCGGCTCCCTGTTTGTGCAATGTTGAATTCGCAACGAAAATGGCAGCAGGCAATCACGCAGCCCAATGCGAATGCCACGGCCTTGCGACTGTTTTCGATCACCGCCATTTCAGCCGTCATCGCCTGCGCCCATTTTTTCCGATGATCAGGCGCCAACCAGAGGATCAACCGTTCCAGTGCGCGCCGCATCATATCGGCTTCGCCTGCAACCGTTGATCGGAAACGCGATGTTCTTCGTTGAGCAGGCTCTTCGCCAGAACACGTCCGGCCTCGGTGAGGCTGTAAATATGCCGGGGAGGGCGTCCTTCAACGCTTGCCTCCTGCCATTGCGAAGCCAGCATTGCCTGGTCCTCCAGTCTCGCCAGCATCGGATATAGCGTGCCCGGTTTGATACCGGTGATCTGCATGATCTCGTAACCGTGCAGGCTCTCCGGCGCATTGAGCAGGGCCATCAATGCCTGTTTGGTCGCTTTCGATGGTGCTCTCGGTTTCCGCATAAGTAATATATCGATATATATCGACTTAATGTCAACTATATTGTTTGCGGGTGCTTGAAAATGAGATTGCCGGTTCATCAGCCGCACTCATGACCGGGGCAATTCCCGGCAACCCCATCCAAAAGCTTGATCGAAACGCGAGAGGGTCTATGCGGTGCGGCAGTGCAAACCATCCGGTTTGCGCGAGTCCCGGTCCTGCCGGGCAAGCCAGTGCGGAATCGAACAATGAACGAACCCAATAATAAAGTCCCCGGCCTCGCAGCGCGCCAGTCGGCCATTCGCCTGCTCGACGCCGTCTGCCGGCGCGGCGAGACGCTGGACCAGGCGATGCCCGCTGCCACCGGCAAACTGGGCAATCCGTCGGACAAGGCGCTGGCCCATAATATCGCCGCCAATGTGCTGCGCTGGATGACCGCGCTCGATGCGATGATCGACAGCGCGACCCGCAACCGGCTGGCCGATGATGCCAAGCCGCGAATGGCGCTGCGCATTGCGCTGGCGCAGGTGCTGATCCTCGACACGCCGCAGCATGCCGCGATTTCTACCGCTCTGCCATTGGTCCATGGCGGACCACGGCGACTGGTGCACGGCGTATTCTCCACCGTCATGCGTGGCGTTGAATCGGGTGCATTGAAACTGCCCGAATTTCCCGAAATTCCGGGCGAAACGCTGGACCGCTGGACCAACAATTGGGGCGAGGACGTCGCCAATGCAGCGAGCCAGGCCTGGGCGAAACCGGCACCGCTCGACCTCAGCTTCCAGTCCGACGATATCGGCGCGCTGGAAGGCACGAAGCTTGCCCCGAAACATCTCAGGATGCTTCCAACTCTTCCAGTCACCGGTCTCGCCGGCTTCGATGAAGGCCAGTTCTGGGTGCAGGATCTGGCCGCCTCGATTCCCGCCCGCCTGTTCGGCGAAGGCAAGGGGCGCACCATATTCGATCTCTGCGCAGCCCCCGGCGGCAAGACCATGCAACTTGCCAGCGCTGGCTGGAAAGTGGTCTCCGTCGATAACAGCGCCAAACGGATGGAGCGTTTCCAGGACAATCTCAAACGCACCAATTTGCAAGCCGAAGAAGTGATCGCCGACCTGATGCAGTGGGAACCCGCCGAACCCGCCGATGCTGTGCTGCTCGACGCACCATGCAGCGCCACCGGCATTTATCGCCGCCATCCCGATGTGCTGCACTGTATCGGCTCTCGCCAGATTGCCGACCGGGTAGAAGTGCAGCGCGCCTTGCTCGACCGCACCGCGCCCTGGGTGAAGCCCGGCGGCACGTTGGTCTATGCCGTCTGCTCGCTTGAACCCGAAGAAGGCGAGGAGCAGATTGAAGCTTTTCTCGAGCGTCACGACCAGTTCGCCATCGCCCCGGTCACCGCTGCCGAACTGCCGGAGCATATCCCGCCAACCGACAATGGCTCCGTCCGCACGCTGCCAACCACGCTCGCCGAACAGGGCCATGTCGACGGTTTCTTCATCGCGCGTCTGGTTCGCAAAAGCTGATTTTCTACATATTGTGAACCTGTCCCCAAACTGTCCACAAGGGACTGTAGCATGACCGGAATCGCACCTTGCTTGCATGGGGCAAAAATCCTAGGGCCGGTTACAGTTTAAGGAAGCGCCATGTCCGACAGCATTCGTATCGCCCCCTCCATCCTTTCTGCCGATTTCGCCCGTCTGGGTGAAGAGGTTCAGGCCATCGACAAGGCCGGTTGCGACTGGATTCATGTCGATGTGATGGACGGTCATTTCGTTCCCAATATCACCATCGGACCCGCCGTCGTCAAAGCGCTGCGCCCGCACAGCGCCAAGCCGTTCGACGTCCATCTGATGATCTCGCCCGTCGACCAGTTTCTCGAGGCCTTCGCCGACGCCGGCGCCGATATCATCTCCTTTCATCCGGAAGCCGGCCCGCATCCGCACCGCACCGTGCAGACGATCCAGGCGCTGGGCAAACAGGCGGGGCTAGTGCTCAATCCGGCGACACCGCTCGACATACTCGATTATCTGATCGAGGATCTCGACCTCATTCTGGTGATGAGCGTCAACCCGGGCTTTGGCGGGCAGAGTTTCATCGACAGCCAGTTGCGCAAGATCGAGGCAATCCGGACCCGGATTACCGCCACCGGCAAGGACATCAGGCTGGAAGTCGACGGCGGTATCGATCTCAACACCGCGCCCAGGGCGATCGCGGCCGGTGCCGATACACTGGTCGCCGGGACCGCGACCTTTCGCGGTGGTCCGGAACAATATGCTGCCAATATCGCTGGTCTGAGGGGTGAATGACCACCGACGGATCTGACCGGCTGGATCTGGGCGATAGCGATCCGGACGAGCCAGCCATCCATGACGAAAATGATGCCGCAGGAGAGGGTCGCAGCCTGACCTTGCGCCACGACCGCAACCGCGGCCAATCGCTCGCCGAACAGGCGGCGATGCTCTATTACCGGATGACCTGGCGGATGCCGATGCACCGGCTGCGGCTGTCCGGCAAATTGCCCTTGCGGCTACTCGCCGTGCCGGTTGATCCGGTGGAAGGTGACCGGGTCCAGGGCATGGCGGTGCGCGCCGGTTATTTTCTGTTCCGTGGCCTCAAGAAGAAACACGACAATATCGATTTTGCCTTGCTCAAGCTGCCGCCGCAATTTGAAGATTATGTCCACCGCTTTCAGTGGCTGCGCGATCTCGACACGGCGGCGTCGCGCGATCAGGCGGTGCCGGTAGCGGAAAAGCTGATCGGCCAGTGGCTCGATGCCAATGGCGGCGTCATTCGCCAACCGGCTTGGCGGCCCGACAATTGCGGCTGGCGGCTGCTGATCTGGGCCAGCCATGCACCGCTGATCCTGTCCTCCCGGGACCTGATCTACCGGTCCAAGCTGCTCAACAATATCGCCCGCACCGCTCGCCATCTCGACCGCACTGCCGACAAGGCGAACAGCAGCCTCGGCCGGTTGGTGGCGTGGAGCGGTGTTGTCGCTGCCTCCTTGCTGCTGCCCGAGGGCCGCGTGCGCCAGATTGTCGGCGAAGCCGGTCTGGAAAAGGCGATGGGCGAATTTTTCTTTGCCGATGGCGGGTCTGTTTCGCGATCGCCGCTCAACCAGATGGATGCGGTGATCCTGCTGTCGATGCTGAAACAGGTCTATCTCGCGCGCAAGGAAGATCCGCCAGCGTTCCTCGAAGAAGCACTCAATCAGGCGGTACCACCGCTAACGGCGCTGACCCATTTTGACGGTACGATGGGCAATTGGCAGGGCAGTGGCGCGACCTCGGCAGAGCAGGTGGCACAGGTTGTTGAAGCCAGTGGCGTCCGCGCCCGGCCACTGCGGCAAGCGCGCGAATGGGGCTATCAGCGTGTCTCTTCCGGCCGTTCGGTGCTGATCCTTGATGCTGCGCCACCGCCGATTGCGCGGATGGCTGTGGCTGGCTGCGCCTCGACCCTGGCCTTTGAATTTTCCAATGGCGATTGCCGGATCATCAGCAATTGCGGTGGCGCAGGGCTGGTTGGCGCAACCATCCCGGCGGCGCTGGCGCGGGGCCTCCGCACCACCGCTGCCCACAGCACCTTGTGCATCGCCGACAGCAACAGCACCTCGATCCTGGCCGACGGCAAGCTCGGGCGCGGAGTCAGCGAAGTCGAACTGTTCCGCCGCGACGTCGAAAACGCGACCCGGCTCGAAGCCAGCCACGACGGCTATGCCCGGCGCTTCGGTCTGGTGCACAAGCGCTTGCTATTGCTGCGCTCCGACGGTCTCGAGCTGCGCGGCGAGGACATGCTGATCCCCGATGGCAAGAAACGCCGGCGCCGCAAGGACGATATCGATTATGCGCTGCGCTTCCATCTCGGACCGGATATAGAAAGCGATCTGATCTCGGAAGGCAAGGGCGTGCTCTTGCGTCTGACGGATGGTAATATATGGCAATTCCGCTCGACCAGCGGAGACATTCAACTGGAAGAAAGCGTCTGGGTTGACGGCATGGGTATCGCCCATGAAGTCAAGCAGATGGTAATTTCTGGAGCAGTGGGCAGGGGCGGTGGCGCCACCGGCTGGCTGCTCAAACATATGGGGTAGAAATGACAGAGAATATCAAAATCAAACGCGCGCTTTTGTCGGTATCGGACAAGAGCGGCCTCGCCGATCTCGGCCAGCAGCTGGCGGCGATGGGCGTGGCCCTGATCTCGACCGGCGGCACCGCCAAGGCGCTGCGCGAAGCGGGGCTCGAGGTCGCCGATATTTCCGACGTGACCAACTTCCCCGAAATGATGGACGGCCGGGTCAAGACCCTCCACCCCAAGGTCCACGGCGGCTTGCTCGCCCGGCGCGATGATGCCGGCCATGTCGCCTCGATGAAGGAACATGATATCGCCGGGATCGACCTGGTGATCGTCAATCTCTATCCCTTCGCCCAGACCGTCGCCAAAGGCGCGGAACGCGACGAGATTATCGAGAATATCGATATCGGCGGCCCGTCGATGGTCCGCAGCGCCGCCAAGAACCACGATTTCGTGACCATCGTCACCGACCCTTCGGACTATGACACACTGCTCACAGAGCTGCAGCAGAATGACGGCGGAACCTCGCTCGCCTTTCGCAAGAATATGGCCGCCAAGGCCTTTGCCGCGACCGCCAGCTATGACAGCATGATCGCCCAGTGGTTCGGCTTTGCCGATCAGGGCAAGATGTTCCCTGACACGCTGCCGCTGACGATGAGCCGCCCGGTCGAGCTGCGCTACGGCGAGAACCCGCACCAGAGCGCTGCGCTCTATCTGCCCGATGGCCCGTCCGCAAAGGGCATCGCCCAAGCCGAGCAACTGCAGGGCAAGGCGCTCAGCTATAACAATTACAACGACGCCGATGCCGCGCTCGAACTGGTCAGCGAATTCCGCGATGGTCCGCCGACCGTAGTGATCGTCAAGCACGCCAATCCCTGCGGCGTCGCCAGCGCCGACAATATTGTCGATGCCTATAAGGCGGCTCTCGCTTGCGACAGCGTCTCGGCCTTCGGCGGCATCATCGCCGTCAACCGGCCACTCGACGGCGCAGCAGCAGAAGCGATGACCGGCATCTTCACCGAAGTCGTTTGCGCGCCCGATGCGGATGATGATGCAAAGGCGATTTTTGCCAAGAAGAAAAACCTGCGGCTGTTGCTGACCGGCGACCTGCCCGATGCGTCACGGGCGGGCATGACCGTGAAGACCATCACCGGCGGCTATCTGCTGCAAAGCCGCGACAACGGCCAGATTGCCCGCGACGATCTGAAATGCGTCACCAAGCGCCAGCCGAGCGAGCAGGAACTGGCCGATTGCCTGTTCGCCTGGACGGTCGCCAAACATGTCAAATCCAACGCGATTGTTTACGCCAAGGACGGCTCCACAGCGGGCGTCGGTGCCGGCCAGATGAATCGCCTCGAATCGGCACGCATCGCCGCGTGGAAAGCCAAGGATGCTGCCGAAAAGGCCGGCTGGGACGAAACCCGCACGATCGGTTCCTCTGTTGCCTCAGACGCCTTCTTCCCCTTCGCCGACGGCCTGATGGCTGCGGTCGAGGCAGGCGCCACCGCCGTGATCCAGCCCGGCGGATCGATTCGCGATGATGAAGTGATCGCCGCAGCCGATGAAGCCGGCCTCGCCATGCTGTTCACCGGCATGCGGCATTTCAGGCATTAGGAATCTGTGCCCCTGCGCAGGCAGGGGCCCATCTCCTGATCAAGCGTCTTGAAACCGGGGCGAAGGAAGAACATGCTACCGGCTCAACCGACTGTACATTTCAGCCATGGCACATGTACGGTATTTCAAGAGATGGGCTCCTGCCTGCGCAGGAGCACAGCATTATCCGGTAGAAGACAATGGCAAAGAAGACATCATTTCCGCCGCTTCCCGAGATGCTGTCGCTCGTCAAGGGCGGGGAACTGACCGTGAAAGTCACCCCCAATGCGGGAGACAACAGCATCAGCCTGCCGGGCGATAACGGACCTGCCGGCATATTGCTGGTCCGCGTCACCGCCACGCCGGAGAATGGCAAGGCCAATGCCGCAGTGCTGAAGTTGCTGTCAAAAGCGCTCGGTTTGCCCAAGACATCACTGGAAATCATTCGCGGCACCAACGCGCGAACCAAGATAATTGCCATACCAGATTGAGAGTAGTGCCCCTGCGCAGGCAGGGCCCCATCTCCTGCAATCAGGTCCATGCGATATGGTTGAGATGTTCAGGCGCTTGATCCGACAGCGCTATGCAATAACGCAGAGGCGCAGACGATAATTCAGGATATGGACCCCTGCCTGCGCAGGGGCACTGTTCCATTTAGGGCGCAAGGAGTCTCCACCCACTGTACTCCGCACTTGATGCGGAGCCCTGCATTATAAAGCGCGCCCGGCCTGTTATTGAGGCGTCGCGGCCTGTGCGTTCTGGCCGTCACCTTCCGGCGCGGCAATGATGTCGCGGGTGACGCTGCCCTTGTCGACAGTGAACGTGTCCGGATCACCGACCGAGGACCGAATCCCGGCATCGGAGGGGCCGGCCTGACCGACGATCGCCGATTCGGTGATGCTGCGCGCCTGCGGGCCGCCGAACAGGGCTTCCAGCGTCTGCTGCTGCAAGCCGCCGGTTTGCGGACGAGGCTGACCGGGCTGTGGCGGGGTCAGCGTGAAATCGGGCGGGATCACCAGCGGTGGCTGGCGCGAAACCGCAAATTCATCGGGCCGTTCGCGGTCAAACAGACCGGTGGAACCACAAGCCGTCAGGCTGGCCAGCGAAACAAGGCTGATGGCGACGGTGGATTTACGCATGATATTGTCCCTCAAAAATCTCTTACGGAGCCTGATAGCGCGCTCCTGACACAGGTCAACTTTCGTCAAGCTGAACATCGTCTTTTGTCTCGTCCTTCTTTTCGCGGATTAGCAGCGCCCGCGCAAGCAGGATCACCACGCCGATACTGATACAGGCATCGGCGAGGTTGAAAATCAGGAACGGCCGGAAATCGCCGATATGCAGATCGGCAAAGTCGGCAACATAGCCGAGCCGCGCCCGATCGACGATATTGCCCATCGCGCCGCCGAGGATCATGCCCAGCGCGACAATGTCCCACTTTGCCTGTTCCCGCCGCATCCATAGAAACACCGCAACCCCGATCAGTCCGGTCAGCGTAACCAGCGCCCAGCGCTGAAAGTCGGTCGAAGCGGTCAGAAACCCCATCGAAACCCCGTAATTCTTCGCCCAGGTCAGGTTGAAGAACGGCATCAGCTCGATTTGTTTCCGGACCGGCAGCTGCAGCGGCACCATCACGACAAATTTGCTCGCCTGATCGAGAACGAAGATCAGAAAGGCGATGATCAGGCCGGCACGGCGGTATGTCTTGATTTTATCGGTATCGGTCATGTCAATTTCCGTTCGTGTCGAGCGCAGTCGAGACACATGGGTGGGGCGACCATCGTCATTGCGAGGAGCCGAAGGCGACGCGGCAATCCAGAGTGTCTATCCACTGTCGCCGCTGCGTGCGGCCCTGGATTGCTTCGCTGCGCTCGCAATGACGGCCTTGATGCAAGGCGTCTCTCGACTTCGCTCGAGACGAACGGCAAGAATATCATGCGCCCAAAACCTCTGCACAGCGACCACAAAGCGCGCCATCCTCTTCCACTTCCGGAAGCAAACGCCAGCAGCGGCCGCATTTATGGTTGTCGGTCTTGGTGACAGAGATTTCCGCGCCGTCTGTGACGTCCGCGACAATCGCCAGCTCGGCAAATTCAGCGGTGCTGATCGGCAGATCGGCCATCGGATAGACAACCTCCGCTTCCAGGCTGGAGCGAATGGTTTTCTCCCGCCGCAACGGTTCGATAGCCTCGGTGACTTTTTCGCGAGCAGCACGAACGGCTTCCCACTTCTCAACATCACCGTCGCCCCAGCGAAGGCTGGGGTCCAAACCACTCGCCGATTGGGCTGGGTCCCGGCCTTCGCTGGGATGACCGGTAGTGAGCGCGTTGAAATCAGGCCATTCCTTCAAATGGATACTATCCGCCTCATCCGGAAACCGGCTCTGCCAGATCTCTTCGGCGGTAAACACCAGCACCGGCGCGATGTAACGCGTCAACGCGTGGAACAATATGTCCATCACCGTCCGGTAGGCCATGCGCTTCGGATCATCCGGCGCATCGCAATAGAGGCAATCCTTGCGGATATCGAAGAAGAAGGCGCTGAGATCTTCCTGCGCAAAGGCATTGAGCACCCGCATATAGGGTCCGAAGGCAAAATCATTCACATGCTGCTTCAGCTCGGCGTCGACCTCGGCCAGACGGTGCAGGATATAGCGTTCCAGCTCCGGCATATCGGACACCGCAACCCGCTCGGCATCGGTATAATCGCCGAGCCCGCCCAGCATATAGCGGAACGTGTTGCGCAGCTTCCGGTAGCTGTCCGAAACCCCTTTCAGGATTTCGTCGCCGATCCGGTGATCCTCGGTAAAATCGACGCTCGCCGCCCACAGCCGCAAAATATCCGCGCCCTGCACATCGATGATCTTCTTCGGGTCCAGCGTGTTGCCGAGCGACTTCGACATTTTCTTGCCGGTCTTGTCGAGCGTCATGCCGTGGGTCAGCACCGCCTTGTATGGCGCGTGACCGCGTGTGCCGCAAGACTCAAGCAGGCTCGACTGGAACCAGCCGCGATGCTGGTCGCTGCCTTCCAGATAGAGATCCGCGGGGCTGCGCTGCTCCGGCCATTTGCCGCTCTCCAGCACAAAGGCATGGGTGCAGCCGCTGTCGAACCAGACGTCGAGAATATCGGTGATCACTTCATAATCGTCGAGCGCATATTGATTGCCGAG
>JAGPVK010000233.1 GCA_018067055.1 Sphingomonadales bacterium
CAGCTCTTCGACCATGTCGGGAATGACATCGGGGTCATCGATTACACGTTGGCGCAGCTTTTCGTCATGGGCCAGATGCCGCATCCCGAAACTCATCGCATTGGTTACCGTGTCCAGCCCTGCCAGGAACATCAGGAAGCCGATCGACATCAGTTCCTCGAACGGCAGCTTCTTGCCGTCGATTTCGGAGACGATGATCTTTGAGATCATGTCATCCTGTGGTTCGGCCATGCGCTGCTGGATCAGCCCGCCAAGATTACCCAGGATTTGCTGGGCCAGACCGCTTCGTTCTTCCGGCGAAGAACGAACGCTGAAATAGCTGGTCACGAGATGCCGGAATTCGTCGAATTTTTCCATCGGAAACCCGAACAATTCCATGAACACGGCAACCGGAAGCCGTGAAGCGATGGTCGAGACAAATTCGCATTCACCCTTGGCCTCGGCTTCGCCGAGCAACTGATCGGTCCATTCGACGACGCGGGCTTCCAGCGGTTCAATCGCCTTGGACTCGAAAAACGGCCGCAGCATTTGCCGATAGGGTCGATGCTCGGGCGGATCGAGCGATTCCGGGATCATTTTTGGCTGGTCGGGATTGGGCGGGATGGAAAGAAAACGGCTCGAGAAGATTTCCGGATGCCGAACCACCTGAGTCACGGAGGCGGCGGTGTTGCACATCCAGTGGCCGCCATGGGCATTGGTCCAGAAGACCGGCGGTGCCGTTTCTTTCAATTCCCAATAGCGAGCGTGGCAATCCGCAAGCAGTCCTGCATCTGCAATATAGTCAAATTCGAAAACGGGTGAACGCGCTGGCGACTCGGTCATGATTCTCTCCTCTTGTATTTAAGTAAACACACGTTTACATAGCAAGTCAAGGGGAAGCAAAGATGGTGACAGCAACGAATGACAAGACCCGCGATGCCGCGCGAACCCGCAATGCGATCCTCCATGCTGCGCAACATATTTTTGCCGAGAAGGGATTCACGGAAACGGGCGTGCGCGACATCACCGACCGGGCAGGAGTCAATCAGTCGCTGGTCAGTCGCTATTTCGGTGGAAAGCTCAAACTGTTCGAAGCAGCGCTTGAGAATGCGCTGGACGTGCGGATCGTTACCGATCTGACGCGAGAGAATTTCGGCAAGCTTGTGGTCGAAAATTTTATCCTCTCGCCCGCCAATCGTACCAATCCGCTGCCGATCCTGCTTGGCGCGGTCGCTGACAGTGAAGCGAGCGCGATCGCGCTTCGCCTGCTTCACGACCGCATCTTCGGGCCGTTTCGCGACTGGTTTGGTGGCGACGAAGCGGTGGTGCGCGCCGCCCGATTCATGATCGTCTCGACAGGTTTTTTCACCTATCGCGACCAGCTGCCGCTTGCCCCTTTCGTCGGCGCAGTGGATCCCGGTCTGCGCCAGTGGCTGGAGACCGAATTTCAGGCGATCGTCGACGGCTGATCTGTCGATCCAAGACAGGGTCATGGGCTAACCGCCAGCAAGATGCGGGATTCGGCAGGGGCAAGGAACTGCAGCAGATGCGCGCGCTTCAGGCATAAATGCGGTGAGGCTTCGTCGGTCATGCCGATGCCGCCATGAACCTGGATATTCGCCCGGCCATTGTCGAGCGCAGCCTGATCGGCGAGCCGCTTGGCGGCGGTAACATGAAAAGCTGCGTCAGACTCTCCCGCTTGCAATGCGCAGGCGGCATAATAAAGTTGCGACCGGGCGACGGCAGCGCGCACAGCCATATCCGAGCAGATATGCTTGAGCGACTGAAACCAGCCGATGGGCCGATCGAATTGCTGGCGCAGTGTGGCATAGTCTGCGGCCATGTCGCGGGCAGCATCGGCACAACCGACGGAGAACGCGGCGACCAGTAACTGCAAGTGCAAGGCGGCGCGCGGGTCGTTGATGGTTTCGACCGGCGGGTTTGACTGCAGATGCGCAATGCTTGTGGAAAGATCGAGCGATCGCCTTGTTTCGCAATCGGCATCGATATTGACAGAGCCTATATTTGCATCGAACAATCCCAATGCATGCGTTGCGTTGTGGCTGTCGAACAGACGGATATTATCTGTTCCCGCCAGAGCCAGGGCGACCTTGCCATCGAATTTCGTCCATCTCGCAGCGACTGCACTGGACAATAGCGCAACAGGCGCCAGGAACCGGCCCAGTTCGGCAAAGACCAGCGCCTCTGTCGGATGATCAAGATCCATAGCGGGCGCAGTCATCCCGACCCAGCCCATCATTTCCAGTTGCTGCCAAAGCCCTTCTGGCCGCGATCGCGCTTCTGCCAGGGGCATGTGGGCACGACACCAGTCGTTGGTCGCGGTCTGCAGTGCCATCTGGTCTTCATCGGGGGTCAGATCCATGGGGTCATCTCGATTTGGGCAGGCCGAGCAATCGCTCGCCGATTATGTCACGCTGGATTTGGGCCGTGCCGCCGGCAATCGTCGAAGCAAAGCCGCGCAGATAATCGTGGACCGCATTGTCGTCGCCATAGGCAAAGTCGAGAATGACTTCCCCCAATAGCAAGACCGCCATCCGTTCGAGACGCTGGCCGAGTTCGGCCGTAAACAACCGGATTATCGATGCTTCGGGTCCGGGTTGTCCGGTCCGCACAACCTCCGAAATATTGCGATAGGTCATCGCCCGCAGCGCAGCGACCTCGGCCCGCATCTGGGCCAGTTGGTCGGCGATGTGGTCATTGTTGATCATGCCGTTTGCTCGCGCCTTGCTGATGAGTTCGGCAATCTCCTCGCTCTGCTTGACCTGATCGGCGATAAAGCCGGTGCCGCGCTCAAAGCTTAGCGTCGACATGGCGACCTTCCAGCCATTGCCAAGACCGCCAACGACATTGTTTAGCGGAATGCGCACATCGTCATAAAAGACTTCGGCAAATTCCGTCTGACCTGACATCTTGCGGATCGGGCGGATGGTGATGCCCGGTGCGTGCATGTCGCAGATCACCCAGCTCAAGCCGGCGTGCCGCCTGGATCCATCTTCGGTCCGCAGCACCAGCTCCTGCCAGTCGGCAACATGCGCGAAGCTGGTCCAGATTTTTGATCCGTTGATAACCAGTTCGTCGCCGTCGATGCGACCGCGCGTCTGGATACCGGCGAGATCCGATCCCGCGCCCGGTTCGGAAAAGCCCTGACACCAGATCGCCTCGCCCTTGAGTATTTGCGGCAGATGAAAGGCCTTTTGCTCCTCGCTGGCGTTGAGGATCAGCGTCGGTCCGCCATGATTGATACCGACGAAATTTGCACCGATCCACGGGGCATGGGCCTTTGCATATTCTTCCAGCCAGATGACCTGCTGAACGATCGACAGGCCGCGCCCGCCATAATCAGTCGGCCAGTTGATTCCGGCCCAGCCAGCATCGAACAGCTGGCGCTGCCAGTGCTTGTCGAAATCGATAGCATCGGCGGCATCAAGCGGACGGATCTCGGCCGGTATATTCGCGTGCAGCCAGTCGCGGCATTGCTCGCGGAAGCGCATTTCCTCTGGTGAAAAGCCGATATCCATCAGCCGTCCTGACCGCCGTCGCCAATAGCCTTGCCTTTTTGGCGCATTGCCGGATCAAACCCGGCATTGCGCATCAGTTCGTGACTGAGCCCGTTCCCCAGAGTCATGCCGTCGGTATCATAGATCAGGCGCTTGTTTTCGGCATTGCTGTGGCGGCTGTTGGCCAGCATCAGCGCAGCCAGTTCGGCCACTTTTGCATCGAGCGCCGGATCGGCAACACAATAGTTGGCAAGCCCCATCGCTTCGGCTTCAGTCCCGGTATAGGCCTGACAGGTCAGCATCATTTCCAGCGCCTTGGTCTGACCGATCCGACGCGGCAGACGTTGCGACAGCCCCCAGCCCGGCACCAGGCCCCATTTGCCATGGGTGTCGGCAAATCGTGCGCTTTCGCCGCAGACGATAACATCGGCCGACAGCGCAAATTCGAGCCCGCCGGTATAGCAACTGCCCTGGATTTTTGCGATCACCGGCTGACTCAGTCTGGTCAGCCGTTCCAGGGTCAGCATTTCCTGACGCAGCCAGCCAAGCGCATCGGCATGCGGGGCCTGTTTGAGGTCATGTCCGGCACAAAAATGGTCACCGGCGCCGGTGATGATCAGCACCCCAATCCCGGCCCCATTTTCTTCGATATCGCGAATATGGGCACGGAACTCGCGGAACAGCTGGCGATTCACCGCATTGCGCTTGTCCGGCCGGTTGAGCGTCAGCGTACAGACGGCGTCCTTGTCGTCGCGCAATACCAGCGGTGTTTCGCTCATGTTTTATCTCCGCGCGTTTTGGCGATGGCGGCCTGCGCCTTGCCGGTTGCGCGCGCATGTTGGCCGAACTGTTCGCGGATCGGCACGAATTCGGGCATCACCAAGCTGCGCCGCAACCAGTTTGCGGCATCGACAACCAAGGTATGGCCAGTGATATAACTGGCATAAGGCGAGCATAGAAAGGTCGCGGCCCAGCCGAGCTCCCGAACCTCACCGACGCGCATCCCGGGAATGGTATTGTCGCCGCGCTCGCCGACCCGGTGCCGGGTCATATGGTCGGGCAAATCATCATGCGGGAAACGCCCGGGAGCGATGCAGTTGACCCTGATGCCATCGGGTGCCCATTCAACCGCCAGGCTTTGCGTCAAATTGGTGACGCCTGCCTTGGCCGCAGCAGAGTGCGCTGTGCCAGGACCGCCAGTCCAGCTATAGGTGGCACCGATATTCAGGATCGCCCCGGGGCGATTTGCCGCGAGCCGCCGGATCGCGAAT
>JAGPVK010000242.1 GCA_018067055.1 Sphingomonadales bacterium
GATGGAAGGCGAAAGCTTCGACGCCCTGATCGAACGGGTGGCTGAATGCGCGGAAAAGGTGGCTGCGGCTGATGACGCGACGATTGATGGCAATGCCGACATGAAAATCTCGATGCCGGTTGGTCCGGGACAGACTATGGATCTGGACGGCCAGACCTATGTGCTCAGTTTCTTCCTCCCCAATCTGTTTTTTCATATCACCACTGCCTATAATTTGCTGCGCATGCAGGGCGTGGCCATTGGCAAACGCGATTATATGGGGGTTTAACCCTGGATCAGTCCAGACGCTGCGGTCCGCGTCCATCCCGCCACCATTCCTGTACCCAGCCATAAGGACTCGCAACCGCCCGGCCGCGTTCGTCGCGCGCCGGTTCGAAGCGGAAGCGCGCCTCAATCAACCGGCAGGTAATCATATCCAGCGCCGGATGACCGCTGGACTGGCTGATCCGGCAATCGCGCGCGCGACCGTCGGCACCGACGGTGAACCGGGCTACGACATTGCCGCGGGTTTCTGCATTCCAGACGGCACGGGGAATATCCTTGCGGGTCATTGCGCCGGACAGATGGCGCGGACCCGAGACTATGCCGCCGCTACCGGTACCGTCGCCGCTGCTTCCGCTTCCTGATCCTTGGCCCAGCCCGCCGCTGCCAGAACCCGGGCCTGGCCGGTCGGACGCACCGGCCTTGTTGTCTGTTCCCGTGCCGGCAACCGGCGCGACAACCACAGGATTTATTATTTTGAGCTTCACTTCTGGAGGCGGCAGCACAATTTGGCTGGCTTTGGCCCGCAGATTTTCAGGCGAGGCCCCGCCTTCTTCCTCTTTGGCGGGTTTCTTGTCCGGGGCCGGCACAGGGGGCTGTGGCGGAGTGATGTTGATGACCTTGAGCCCGGCATCGACACGCTTGGCAATATCCATTCCCATGCCGCTCACCAGCGCATAGCCAAGCGCGGCGTGAATCGCGATCACCGCCACCATCGATTGGGCGCGGTCCTGCCTGCTGCTATCCGTCCCGTAAGCCATGCTTCTTTCCTAGCAGCTGGCGGATGAATATTGCCTTGCCGTCAAGGCAAGGCAAAGCGGATTGTCTGCCGTCATATATGATGATAAACGTCGGCTTGTCCGTGACTGGCGATATCTAGATGGGGCACCATCGGGGAGCGGGCGATTTTAACAGCCGATCGCCTGGGCGCATCTCAAATTTTGGAGTAGCCCCATGACCGAAAGCCCAAAACCCTTCCACATCGTCTTCCTGCTGTTCGACGGCATTACCCAGCTCGATTTCACCGGACCGGCACAGGTGCTGTGCCGCATTCCCGGCGCCATCGTCCACACGGCAGCCAGGGAAGTAAAGCCGATCCAGACCGATAGCGGCTTCGCGATTCTGCCCTCGACAAATTTCGCCGACTGCCCGCAAGCCGATCTGCTCTGCGTCCCCGGCGGTTTTGGTACCAGAGACGTGATCGAGGACGAGGTCACGCTGCAATTTTTGCGTGATCAGGCGGCTGCGGCAGAATATGTGACATCCGTGTGCACTGGTTCGCTTGCCCTCGGGGCTGCCGGATTGCTGGAGGGAAAGCGGGCGACCTGCCACTGGGCCTATACTGGTCTGCTGGAAAAATTCGGGGCCACGCATGAAAAAGCACGCGTGGTCCAGGACGGCAATCTGATTACCGCCGGCGGCGTCACATCGGGCATCGATTTTGCCTTGACCGTGGTCGCGGACGTCGCCGGGCGACAACTGGCGGAATCGATTCAGCTCAGTCTCGAATATGATCCGCACCCGCCGTTCAACAGCGGACATCCCGACGTCGCCGATCCCGCATTGCTGGCACTGTTGCACGAGCGGGTTTACCGAAAGACCGTACAAGATCTGGCAGACATAATTGATAGGCAATAGTGCGGCAATTTTGTTTTCCGCTTCTCCGCTTATCGCGTAAGCGCACACGGACATGAGCAGCCCCCAATCCATTGAAAACAATGCGCCCGCCCGCATCAGCGAACTCAAGCTTTTTCTCTTCGCGCTGTCGTCGGCGGCGGTGGTCGCCAACGGCTATTATATCCATCCGCTGATCACGCCGGTTGCCGAAGAATTCGGCGTCAGCGGCGCGACCATCGGACTTGCCCCGGCCCTCAACCAGATCGCTTTGGCGCTGGGCATTTTGCTGCTGCTGCCGCTCGGTGACCGGATCAACAACCGCAAGCTGGTGACGATATTCGTTGTCGGGCAATTTTTTGCGATGCTGGCGATGGCGCTGTCGGCAAGCTTCCTGCTATTTGTCGCTGCCTCTTCCCTGCTCGGCTTTTTCACCATCGCCCCCTATTTGCTGCCCGCTTATGTGACCCGGCGCGTGGCCCCCGGGCGCATCGGCCATGTGACCGGGATCATGACCGCAGGCGTGACCCTCGGAATATTGGGCAGCCGGGTGGGTGGCGGACTGCTCGGTCACTATTTCGGCTGGCGCTCGGCCTATTGGGTCGGGGTGGCAAGCATGGCATTGCTGGTCATCCTGCTGCCCCTGATCATGGAGCGGGAACGGGATGAGAAACCGTCTGGCATCGCGCCGCCGCGCTATGGCGAACTGCTCCGCTCGCTCTGGCCGATCATGAAATCGATGCCGGAAGTACCGCTGGGCGGCCTGATACAGGCGCTGTCGTTCGGGCTTTTTCTGGCGCTCTGGCTGGCGATCGGCCTGCATTTGCCGCGCAATGGCTATGGCGTCGATACGGTTGGCTATCTGGCGATCATCGCCATCGTCAATGTCTTCGGCTCGCCTTATGCGGGCCGGTTCGCGGACCGTATCGGAGCCGAGCGCGCCCGCGTCTATTTCTGTCTGGCCCAGCTGGCCGGTGTCTGCCTGCTCCCCTTCGCCGGCCACAATCTCTGGCTGTTGGTGATCGCGGTCATTTTCAACACCATTGGCGGCGCGTCGGTCGATATTTGCAGCCGCACGATCCTGTTCAGCCGCGCCCCGGAAATCAGGACCCGGCTGATGACCATCTATATCGTCATCATGTTTATCGGCGGCGGCATATCCAGCTGGCTGGGGGCCGCCACTTATGAATATGCCGGATGGTTGGGAATTTCGATCATGGCGATTCTTTACGCGCTGGCGATCATGGGCCTGTCGCTGTGGGGCCTGCGCTTCCGGCAGGCCAGGGCCTAGATCTTTACCAGCACCTTGCCGATATTGCCGCCGGTGAACAGTTTTTCATAAGCGGTCAGGACATTTTCGATGCCATCGGTGACATCGAACGGCGTGTCGATCAGTCCCTGATCGAGCCATTGTTTCAGCTCCACCGTCAGCTGTTCCCCCTGATCGGCGAAATCGGGCGAGAAGAAGCCCTCGATACGCAGCCGTTTCATCAATATCTGGTCAAACTGCTCCGGCCCCCGCCCGCGCCCGTCACCCTCATATTGCGCGAGCAGACCGCAAAGCGCGATCCGCCCGTAAAGCGCCATATTGGGCAGCACTGCGTCGAGAATCGGTCCTCCAACATTGTCGAAATAGGCATTGATCCCGCCTTCGACCTTCGCCAGTTCGGCGGCGATATCGTCCTGCTTGTAATCAATCGCCCTGGTGATGCCGAGCTCCTGTTCCAGCCAGCGGCATTTGTCCGGTCCACCCGCCAGACCATAGACATTGGCACCCAATATCTTCGCAACCTGGCAGGCCAGCACCCCGGTCGACCCCGCAGCCGCCGAAACCAGCACATTGTCGCCAGCCTGCACCGCAGCCGTTTCCTTGATGCCCCAAAGCGCGGTCCAGCCGTTGAAGCCAAGCACACCGAAATGCTGCTTGATGTCGTCAATGCTGTCATCGACCTTGACCAGCCCCGAAAGCTCCGGTTGCAGCACGCTATATTCGGCCCATTGCCCGAAACCGCGCACCAGATCGCCCTCGGCAAAGCCGTCATGGCGGGAAGCGGCGACATGGCCGAGCACCAGTCCGACCATCTTCGTGCCCAGCTCGAGTGGCGGCTGATAGCTGTCCTCGCGCTCGGTCATCCACATCCGCGTGCCGGCATCCATCGACAGATAGGCCGCCTTGACCAGCACGTCGCCATCGGCGAGTTCAGGCATTGGCTCGGTCTCAAGCGAAAGCGCGCCCGAAACATCGCTGCCCTCGGGACGGCTGTTCAATTGCCAGAAACGGTTCATGGTCATAGTCGTGCCCCCGCGAAGGCGGGGGCCCATCTCCCGCTTGTGCGTCTAGACGCTATTTCAGGAGATGGGCTCCTGCCTGTACAGCAGCACAGGAATCTCGCTCAAATTAAAGCAAATCGCCCGGTTCGATACTATCCTTATTGGCGGGAAGGCTGAACAGCATCCCGTCCTTGCCGAGCACCACCGGTCCATCATAGGCCGCGTCGACACCCCTGAGATAATAGCTTTCCAGATATCCGAACGGCAGCGCCGGCACGATATGCGAGAGAACCAGCATCTTCGCCTTGCCCGCTTTCGCTGTCTCGGCTGCCTCGACCGGCGTGGTGTGATAATTCTGGATATCCGCCATGATTTTGGCCAGCCGCTTGCGACCGGTTTTTGCAAAAGCCTGTTCCATCGTCCCGACCATCTCGGCATTCAGCGCTTCGTGCACCAGCAGGTCGCAACCATTGCAAGCCTCTGCAACAGACGGCAATTTGATCGTATCGCCGCTGAACACGACCGAACGCCCCTTATAGTCGAAGCGATAGCCGACCGCCGGTGCAATCGGCTTGTGGTTGACGGGAAAGGCGGTAATCCTGATCCCGTCCTGATCATAAACCACCATCTCTGCCTGCCCTTCGGCAATGGCAAAGGGTCGTGCCACACCGCCTTTGCCGGTCGGCAAAATCGTCGCCGCGCCGTGATGGGCGATGCGATATTCCGCGTCGGCCGCATAAGCGGCGTTCAGTCCGTCGACAATCGGCTCCACGCCTTCCGGCGCAATCACCGGCAGCGGCGCATCCCGGCCACCGCCAGCCCAGCGCTGCATCATCAGTTCGCCCATGCCGTCGATATGATCGCTGTGGAAATGGGTGATCAGCAACGCTTCCGTCGCACCGGGGTTCAGGCCCATCAGGCCGAGTTTGCGAACCGCGCCGCCGCCAATATCAACGATGAACATCTTGCCGTCGATGACGACCGCAGAACAGGGCCCCGCACGGCTCGGGTCCGGCAGCGGCGAGCCGGTTCCGCACAGCACGACGTTGATACCATCGGGCAGAGCGCCGATCACATCGCGGGTCACGGCGTTGTCCACCGCGCGGGCAAATATCCGTTCGCCGATCTGCTGCTGAAACAGAAAGCCGGCGCCAATAACGAGCAGAACCAATATCAACAGACCCAGACCCAGCTTCTTCATCGACACGTACTCCCGTTTAGCTCAGCATTCGACAAGATTGACCGCGAGGCCCCCCTGCGACGTTTCCTTGTAGCGCTCGCTCATATCCAGCCCGGTCTTGCGCATCGTTTCGATCACTTCGTCCAGACTGACCCGGTGGGTGCCGTCGCCCAGAATCGCCAGACGCGCCGCCTCGATCGCCTTGACCGCGCCCACCGCATTGCGTTCGATGCACGGCACCTGCACCAGTCCCCCGACCGGATCGCAGGTCAGCCCGAGATTATGCTCCATGCCGATCTCGGCGGCATTCTCCACCTGCAGCGGCGTGCCGCCCCAGGCCGCAGTGAGACCCGCAGCAGCCATCGAACAGGCGACGCCGACTTCACCCTGACAGCCCACTTCCGCTCCGGAAATGGAAGCATTTTCCTTGAACAGCGATCCAATCGCGGCGGCGGTCAGCAGAAAAATCTCGACGCCAGCCGTGTCCGCCCTCGGCGCAAACCTTTCGTAAAAACGCAGCACCGACGGTATGATCCCGGCAGCGCCGTTGGTCGGTGCCGTGACCACCTTGCCACCCGCAGCATTTTCCTCATTCACCGCCAAAGCCCAGAGATTGACCCAGTCCAATATGGTCAGCGGGTCGGACAAGGCCCGCTCCTGCCGCTCCATCAACCGCGCGTGGATCAGCGGCGCACGGCGTTTGACGCGCAAGCCACCGGGCAATATCCCGCCTTGCTGAATTCCGCGATCGATACAGTCCGACATCGCATCGGCAATCGCACGGATGCCGGTGCTGATCGCTTCGTCTTCCTGCCGGGTACGCTCGTTGGCGCGCATGATGTCGGCGATCGTCAACCCTTCGTCGGCGGTGATCCGAAGCAGGTCCGCGCCAGAACAAAAGCGATAGGGCACATCCCACAGGCCGCTTTCCGGATTGTTGCTGCCAATCTGGTCCTCATCCAGAACCGCACCGCCGCCGACCGAATAATAGACGCGGGTCGCGATCGGCTCCTGATCCCGAAAAGCGGTAAACCGCATGGCATTGCTGTGAAAATCGAGCCGCTTTTTCTGGTCGAAGATCAGGTCCGCCGCTTCATCATAAGCGATTGCATGGCTCCGGTTCAGCCGGATCTGCATCGATTCCCGAATCTCCGTCACCAGCATATCCGCCGCATCGGGTTCGATATGCTCTGGTCGTTCGCCGCTGAGCCCGAGCAGGATCGCCCGATCCGTTGCGTGCCCCTTGCCGGTCAGCGCCAGCGAACCGAACAGCCTTGTTTCCAGCCGGGTAACAGCGTTCAGCTTACCGCTATCGGCAACCCGCTCGACAAATTGCGCAGCCGCCAGCATCGGTCCCATGGTGTGCGAACTGGACGGTCCGACGCCAATCTTGAAAAGCTCGAAGGTGCTGCAGACCATATCGCGCGTTGTCCCTCACAGTCACCCGGCGCAGGCCGGGTCCGTCTCCTGAACCCCGGCCTATACCAAGCTGACCGCGTGCAAGATAGCTCTTGCGACGGACCACGATCAAATATCATCCAGAGCGATTCACCGTCGAACCGCGAAATCACCCTCTGCCGTCATCGGACAGCGCACAGACGCATGTCGGATAGCCGGGATTTCTAGCCTGCCTTTGTTGCTGCAATCCACTGGTCAACCCGCTGCTCCAATATGCCGAGCGGCAAGGCGCCGCCGCCCAGTACCACGTCATGGAAAGCGCGAATATCAAACTTGTCGCCCAGCTGCTCCTTGGCGCGTGCCCGCAATTCCAGGATCTTGATCATCCCGATCTTGTAGCTGGTCGCCTGTCCCGGATTGACCAGATAGCGGCGCACTTCGGAGCGTACCGCCGCTTCCGGAATCGAGCTGTTTTCCAGGAAATAGGTCACCGCCTGCTCCTCGGTCCAACCCTTGCTGTGCATTCCGGTATCGACCACCAGCCGGATTGCCCGCCAGATCTCGCTGGTGAGCCGTCCGAATTCGGAATAGGGGTCCTGATAGCCGCCCATTTCCTTGGCCAGCGTCTCCGAATAGAGGCCCCAGCCCTCGCTATAGGCGGTATAGCCCGCTTGCGTGCGGAAGGTCGGAATGCCGGTCAGTTCTTGGGCGATGGAAATCTGCATATGATGGCCGGGCAGGCCCTCATGATAAGCGATCACTTCCAGAGTCGGGATCGGCATCGCCCGCATATCGGACAGATGGGCATAATAGATGCCAGGCCGCGAGCCATCGGGCGTGCCGCTGCGATAATGCTGCGCCGCGCCATCCTGTTCGCGGAAGGATTCAACCCGGCGGACCTCCAGATCAGCCTTGGGCAATATGCCAAAATAGTCCGGCAACAGTTTTTTGATCGCGTCGATATGCGCCTTGGCCGCCGCGATATACTGATCCGCTCCGGCATCATCATCGGAGAAATAAAAGCGGTCATCTTCGCGGATATATTTGAAGAAAGCCTTGAGATCGCCGTCAAAACCGACCTTGTCCTTGACCGCTTCCATGTCGCTGCGCAGGCGCGCCACTTCGGACAGACCGAGATTGTGAATCGCATCGGCGGTCAGTTCGGTGGTCGTCTGGTTGGCAAGGCGATAATTATAGAAAGCCTGCCCGTTGGGCAGCGCACCGACTCCCTTGGGTGAAGCATCGGTATTCGCCATGTCCGCTTCATACCAGGCAATGATCCGCTGATAGGCAGGCGCAAAGGCAGAATTGAGGGCCGCTCTCGCCTGTTCCCGCAACGTCGCGGCGCGCGCTTCGTCGATCGCGCCACTGTCGACCAGTCCCTGCAGCTTCTCTTCGGTCGCGGTCCAGATGGCAGAAGGCTCGCCATCGTCAAACGGCGCACCGCTGATGATCTTGGTCGACTGATCGATCACCCCTTCATAGGCGAAACGGGGCGCACGGGTTCCCGCCGCTGCGTTGGTCTGCGCGCGAACGAGCAACTGATCAAGCGCGGTGGCGACGCCGGACAGGCGCTGGATGAAGCCCAGCATATCCGCTTCGGTCTCGACCTTGTGCGTGTTGATCAGAAAGGTCGGGAAAAACGACTGCAAGCCATTATGCTGATGCAGCACATAGCGATTAGTCCGGAACGGCAGGCCGGCTTCCGCCTGCTTCAGGTTGTAGGACCAGATGTCATAAGAGGTTTTCGCCTCGGGCGAGAGCTTGGCATAGTCAAACCGGCTTTTCATCTCCGCCACTGCATTGCGAAGCCAGGCCAGCTGCCGGTCCGCGCCAGCGTCGCTGAAATCGTCGATCAGGCCATAATCGGTCTTGCGGCCGATATAGGTCTGCTCAATCGGGCTGAACTTGAGCTCTTCTTCATATTTTTCATCGAACCATTTGTTGATCCGGTCGGTTTCGGTTTCGGCGGTCTGAACAACGCTCGCGGGCTGGGTAGCCAGGACAGCACCGGGCGTTGAGAAAGTCAGTCCAAGCAGGGCAGTGGAAAAGAGCAACGCGGTTTTGGTCATGCAATATCATCCTCGGGGAAGTTATATTTCGAACCCTGCATGACATAACCAACAGGCTTTGGAAACATGCTGAACGCCGGGATAGATAAAAAAGGGCCGGAAGTTTCCTTCCAGCCCCTCTTGTTGGTTTCAGCGTCAGCTGAGTGGTTTGGGTGTTTAGAAGCCCATTCCGCCCATGCCGCCCATGCCGCCCATGTCGGGCATGCCGCCGCCGCCCTTGTCGTCTGATGGCAGTTCCGCCACAGCCGCTTCGGTGGTGATCAGCAGGCCGGCAACCGAGGAAGCATCCTGCAATGCTGCACGAACAACCTTGGTCGGGTCGATCACGCCAGCTTTGACAAGGTCTTCATAGACATCGGTCGATGCGTTGAAGCCGAATTCCTTGCTCTTCTGGTCGAGCATCTTGCCGGCAACAACCGCGCCGTCAAAGCCAGCATTTTCAGCGATCTGACGAACCGGAGCCTGCAACGCGCGACGCACAATGTCGATGCCGCGGGTCTGGTCGTCGTTGATGCCTTCGAGGCCCTTGAGCGCCGCGGTGGCATAGAGAAGCGCAGCACCGCCGCCAGGGACAATGCCTTCTTCGACAGCCGCACGGGTTGCGTGCAGCGCGTCGTCGACACGGTCTTTCTTCTCTTTCACTTCGACTTCGGATGCGCCGCCGACCTTGATCACGGCAACACCGCCGGCGAGTTTCGCCAGACGTTCCTGCAGCTTTTCCTTGTCATAGTCGGAAGTGGTGTTTTCGATCTGGTTACGGATCGCTTCCACGCGCGCCTTGATGTCGCCCTTCTTGCCAGCGCCATCGACGATCGTGGTGTTATCCTTGTCGATCGTGACATTCTTGGCTTCACCGAGCATGTTCAGCGTAACGCTTTCCAGCTTGATGCCGAGATCTTCGGAGATCATTTCACCCTTGGTCAGGATCGCGATATCTTCGAGCATCGCCTTGCGACGATCGCCGAAGCCAGGAGCCTTGACCGCTGCAATCTTGAGGCCGCCGCGCAGCTTGTTGACCACGAGGGTCGCGAGCGCTTCGCCTTCAATATCTTCAGCAATGATCAGAAGCGGACGTCCGGCCTGCACAACAGCTTCCAGAATCGGGAGCAATGGCTGCAGGTTGGTCAGCTTCTTTTCGTGGATCAGGATATAGGGATTGTCGAGTTCGGCAATCATCTTGTCCGGGTTGGTGATGAAGTAAGGCGACAGATAACCGCGGTCGAACTGCATGCCTTCAACAACGTCGAGTTCAAAGTCGAGACCCTTGGCTTCTTCAACCGTGATCACGCCTTCTTTGCCGACTTTTTCCATCGCTTCAGCAATTTTCTCGCCAACTTCGCGATCGCCATTGGCAGAGATAATGCCAACCTGGGCAATTTCTTCGCTGCCCTTGACGTCTTTCGAACGCTTCTTGAGATCCGCAACCACGGCCAGAACCGCCTGGTCGATACCGCGCTTCAGATCCATCGGGTTCATGCCGGCCGACACGGATTTCATGCCTTCCTTGACGATCGCCTGAGCAAGAACGGTGGCAGTGGTGGTGCCGTCGCCAGCAACATCATTGGTTTTCGATGCGACTTCACGAAGCATCTGTGCGCCCATATTTTCGAACTTGTCTTTCAGTTCGATTTCCTTGGCAACCGATACACCGTCCTTGGTGATGCGCGGCGCGCCAAAGCTCTTGTCGAGCACAACGTTACGGCCTTTGGGGCCGAGGGTTACTTTAACGGCGTCAGCCAGCGTATTCACACCCTTGAGGATGCGTTCGCGAGCGTCGCGACCAAATTTTACGTCTTTAGCAGCCATGATATTTTCCTCTGCTTAAATGATTGAAATGATGATGGGAGAAGCGCTTATTTCTCGAGAATGCCGAGAATATCGCTTTCCTTCATGATGATCAGCTCTTCGCCGTCGACGGTGACTTCCGTGCCGGACCATTTGCCGAACAGAATCTTGTCGCCTTTTTTGACGTCGAGTGGCGTGGCTTTGCCATTGTCGTCTTTCAGGCCGTTACCGACTGCGATAACCTTGCCTTCGGATGGCTTTTCCTGCGCACTATCCGGAATGATGATACCGCCTGCGGTCTTTGCGTCCGCTTCAACGCGGCGCACCAGTACACGGTCATGTAATGGACGAAATTTCATAGATTTCCCTTTCTTGTCCAATCCAAAACTCTCTGGACCAGCTTTGGCGGCCGGTATTGAGAGCAGAATCTGTGTGAATTAGCACTCTCTCCTTTCGAGTGCTAACGATGTGCATGTAGTAGTTATTCATCTGCCGTCAAGGGATAGGGCGGAAAATATTTCGTTCGATTTTTGTTGGATTTCCAAGGCATTGCGATTCGTTTTTCTGACAATCCGCATTGCTACGGGGGGTGCTGTGTAACCGGATCATCAAATATTCCGAATGTCATTTCGAGCCCGTTTTGGCGGGTTCGGACCTGTCCCCCGATTTTCAGAGAGGAATTTATATGTCTGCCATGATCAAAACCACCGCCGCTGCCGCCGCCCTGGCCGCTGCTGCAACCCTGTCCCTGTCTGCCACCGCTGCCCAGGCCGCAGGTGCCAAGGAAAAATGCTTCGGCGTCGCGCTTGCCGGCAAGAATGACTGCGCCGCCGGACCGGGTACCAGCTGCGCTGGCACTTCGACCGCCGATTATCAGGGCAATGCCTGGAAATATGTCGCCAAGGGCGAATGCGTCAAGCTGGGCGGTTCGCTGACCGCGAAAGCCGGCAATGCGAAACCGGTTCCCAAAAAGGACTGAACGCGCTAAATTCCGTGGATGGCCGCTATTCCTGATCCTCACGTTTCGTCGGCGGCGACTGTGCCGCGCTCCCTCCCCCCATCGGGCGGCATAGGTCTCAAGTCGGTGCATTATCAGAATGTACTGGATGATGCCGCAGAGACGAGACGCCCATCCTGGGTTGAGGTTCATCCACAGAATTACTTCGGCGATGGCGGCCCGGCACACCGCTGGCTCACCGCCATCGCCGGGGTCTATCCCCTGAGCTTCCACAGCGTCGGCCTGTCGCTGGGCAGCGCTGGCGGGCTTAACGCCGATGATCTGGACAAGCTCGCTGTGCTCTGCGACCGCTACCAGCCGGCGATGGTGTCCGACCATCTCAGCTGGAGCGGCAACGCCCATGACCGCTACCCGGATCTGCTCCCTATTCCCTATACGCAAGAAGCGCTCGACCATTTCGCCGGCGAAATCGGCAAGGTGCAGGACCGGCTCCAGCGTTCAATCCTGATCGAGAACCCGTCCCGCTACCTTTCCTATCGCGACGACGAGATGAGTGAGACCGACTTCATCGACACACTCTGCCGCAAGGCCGGCTGCGGCCTGCTCTTCGACATCAACAATGTCGAGGTGACCGCGACCAATGTCGGCCTGGATATGGAAGCCTATATCGACGCAATCGATCCGGGAATCGTCGGCGAAATCCATCTCGCCGGCCACGCCCGCGAAGATCACGACAGCGGCCCGCTATTGATCGACGATCATGGTTCGATCGTCAGCGACATCAGCTGGAACCTCTATCGACGCTTCATCACCCGCGCCGGCGCCAAGCCGACGCTGATCGAATGGGACAGCAATATTCCCGAATATGCCGTGCTGATGGCCGAAGTCGCCAAGGTCGAAGCCACCCTCGCCAACCAGCAAGCCAGCGAACCCCGCCATGCCATCGCTCGCTGAAGGCCAGGCGCGCTTCATCGCCTGCCTGCAAAAAGGCCCGGCCCATTTCCCCGATGATATGTTTGCCGAGGACAAGACGCGCGCGCTGCTTGGTCTGAAAGCGCACGCCAATACGATCTCGCACGCCCGGCTGGTCGCACTGGAACATGCCTATCCCAAATTGCACGCGCATCTGGGACATGACGTCTTCCATGCCCTGTCCCGCGATTATGTCGAACAGGACCATATATTGATCTGCGACATCAACGGGATTGCTGCCGACTTTGCCGCATTTCTCTTGGCCCGGGGCTGCGATGCCAGCGCCGTCGATCTTGCCCGGATCGAGTGGGCCTGGCTCGAAAGCTATCGCAGCGCTGAAGCCGGGCCGCTCGCCCTGACCGACATCGCCGATCTGGCCGAGGCCGAACTGCTTGCCTTCCCGCTGCGCGCCCATCCGGCCCTGCGTCTGATCACCCTCACCGCACCCTTGTCCGCGGAGCTCGCCGAACTGGGCGAGACCCGGTCGCCCGCGCTGATGATCGTTCGTCCGCAGGCCCGGATATTGTTCCATCCGCTGACGGTGGCAGAGCATGGCATTGCAGAAAAAATATCCGAATCCGCAACCATGGGTAACCTTTTGCAATATGCCCTCGAACTGGGAGATGAAGCGACCGCGATGCAGCATATTGTCATGCTGATTCAGGCTGGAGCGTTGGCGCACATCGAGGGGTAGAGACAATGAAAGCGATACCGAAGAAACTGATACGCGCGGTTAGTGGTGCCGTTCCGGAGGGAATCGCCCTGCTGTTCACCCGGATCGCGCTTGCCGGAATTTTCTGGCGTTCGGCCCGCACCAAGGTCGAGGACGGCAGCTTTCTGACGATCAAGGACACGACCTTTTTCCAGTTTTCGGATGCACCGTTCAACCAGGTGCCGATCCTCAACGGAGACCTGGGTGCCTATGTCACCACCTATACCGAGCATTTGCTGCCGATATTGTTGCTGCTCGGACTGGCGACGCGGATCGGGGCGCTGGGTGTTCTCGGCATGACCCTGGTGATCCAGACATTTGTCTTTCCGGAAATGGCGGTCTGGTGGCAGACCCATATCCTGTGGGTGGCAATGGCACTGATCCTGATCGTGCGTGGCGGCGGGATATTCTCGCTGGACCGGCTGATAGGGCACAGGTTCGGCTGACCCGATGATCGCCAATGAAGAAACATTCCGTCATCTGATGATCAAGGCGCAGGGTGGCGACAGGCTCTGCTATTCCAGCCTGCTCATCGAATGCGAGAAATGGCTGCGGCGCTATTATGCGCGCAAGATCAACCCGGCGGCGATCGATGATCTGGTGCAGGAGACGCTGATCTCGGTCCACCGCAAGCGGGCAAGCTATGATCCGGACCGGGCATTTCTCCCCTGGCTCGCCGCGATCGGCCGCTACCGCTGGATCGACAGTCTGCGCAAGATCTACCGGCACGAGCACGACCAGCTCTATGAGGAAATGGTCGCCGATCCACAGGACGAGGACGTGACCGCCAAGGTCAGCCTCGAACGGCTGCTCGGCATGATCCCGCAAAAACAGGCGGACGTGATCAGCCTCGTCAAGATCGAAGGCCTCAGCATTGTCGAGGCTTCTGCGAAAACCGGCCAGTCTGAATCTTTGGTCAAAGTGAATATCCATCGGGGCCTCAAGAAAATGAGCGCCCTAATCGAGAGTGAGTGAGATGAGTGGATCTGCAAATAGCCTGATCGAAGGTCTGGTCGAGGAACTGGAACCGGTCCGGACATTGAAACCGAAAAGCGGACTGGCGATTGTCGGCATTATCACATTGATCGCGGTCATCACCGTGGCGGCTACGCTTGGCGTGCGCAATGACCTGATGATCGGCATGGCCGACGAGATGTTCTTTCTGCGCAGCGGCATGTTGCTGATGCTTGGTATCGCCACCGCGATGACCGTGGTCAATATGGCGCGACCCGGTGTCGGAAAACTGAGCCGTGGCTGGATCTGGGCGTTGTTCACCGCAGCCCTGTTCCCACTGACCGCCGCGATCATGAGCGCGATCAACATGCCGCCGGTGGAGGCCTTGCGCCCGATGGAAGGCCTGAAATGCCTGACCGTCAGCGGGATCGCGGCGCTGGCCATCGGTGGCGGCCTGACGCTGTGGCTGCGGCAAGGCGCGCCAACGTCACCGGAACGTGCAGGCTGGTTGGTCGGCATCGCCTCCGGTGCGCTGGGGGCTGCGGCTTATAATATCCATTGCCCGTTCAACGACATTTATTATGTCGGACTGTGGTTCACGATCCCCGTCATCGTCAGCGCCATCATCGGCCGGTTGGTCGTCCCGCATCTTATCCGCTGGTAATATCCGGTCTCGATCCCATATAGGACGGGTCAATCCGGTCAAAATGGGGCCGGTCGAAATAGGGATGGAAATATGCAGTTTGCGCGCGCGGCATGGAGATTTCTGGTCGCAATAAAGGATGGCATGGTGCTGATCGCCATGCTGCTGTTTTTTGCCGCGCTCTATGCCCTGCTATCCTCGCAGCCGAATAGCGCCGCAATCCGCGACGGCGCGTTGCTGCTCGACCTGAACGGCGTGATTGTCGAAGAACCGGCGGCACCGACCTTCGAAGATTTTCTGGCCAGCAGTGCCGACAACAGCCCGCGCGAATATCGCTTGCGGGACGTCGTCCATGCCATTGACTCCAGCGTCGACGATGACCGGGTCAAAGCCATTGTTCTCGACCTCAGCAGTTTTGCTGGTGGCGGCCAGACCAGCCTGACCGATGTTGGCGCAGCGCTCGACCGGGCCAGAAAGGCAGGCAAGCCGATCTATGCATTCGCCAGCTTCTATAGCGATGACAGCTACCAGCTCGCTGCCCATGCAACGGACATCTGGCTCGACCCGATGGGCGGCATCATCTTTGCCGGGCCCGGCGGCAACCGGCTCTACTACAAGGGCCTGATCGACCGGCTCGGCGTCACTGCCAATATCTACCGGGTCGGCACCTATAAAAGCGCGGTCGAACCCTATATGCGCGCCGACCAGTCGCCGGCCGCGCGAGAAGCCTCGCAGGCGCTTTACGGCGTGCTGTGGGACAGCTGGCTCGCGGAAGTGAAAAAGATCCGGCCGCAGGCAGTGATCAAGCCATTCGCCGACGATCCCGCCACTTTTGTCAAGACCGCTGGCGGTAATTTGGCGAAAGTCGCGATGGAGCAGAAGCTGGTCGACAAGCTGGGCGACAAAACTGCCTTTGACCGCTTTGTCGCGGAACAGGTCGGCATCGATGAAACGCCTTCTCCGGACAGTTTCAACAGCATCGACTATGATGATTTTGTCGCCGCCAATCCGGTCGACAGAAACGGCTCAGCCATTGGTGTCATAACCGTTGCCGGCGAAATCGTTGGCGGCAAGACCGGACCCGGCATGGCCGCCAGCGGCCGAATCGCCGAACAGATTTACAAGGCGCTCGATGAAGACCAGATCAAGGCGCTGGTAGTGCGCATCGATTCCCCCGGCGGTTCGGCCTTCGCTAGCGAGGAAATTCGTCTCGCCCTGCTCGAAGCGAAGAAAAAGAAGCTGCCGATCGTCGTTTCCATGGGTGATGTTGCCGCCAGTGGCGGCTATTGGGTGGCGACGGCGGGTGATCATATCTTCGCCGAGCCCGATACGATTACCGGATCGATCGGCGTGTTCGCGGTTCTGCCGAGCTTCGAAAAGGCCTTGGCCAAATGGGGGGTCACCGCCGATGGCGTTCAGACCACACCTTTGTCCGGCGAGCCCAATTTCGTCGGCGGTTTCAGCGCCGATCTCAATACGATTTTGCAGGCCGGGGTCGAAAACAGCTATGGCGACTTTGTCAAACTGGTCGCCAAGGCACGCGGCAAGACGCCAGCACAAGTCGACACCATCGGCCAGGGCCGTGTCTGGGATGGCGGCACCGCCCGGCAGCTTGGATTGATCGATGGCTTCGGCGGCATCAAGGACGCGCTGGCCGAAGCCGCGAAGCGTGCGGGCTTGGCTGAAGGTGATTATCACCCCCAATATCTCGACCCCGAGTCCAAATTCTCGTGGCTGCCGTTCGATGGCATTCCCTTTGTCCGGCAGGAAAGCGCGCCGGTTACCGGCGTGATCGGCTGGGCCACCCAGCGTCAAAAAGCGATTTTCGGGCAGGCATTGGCAACTGCTCAGGGTCTGCTGGCGCGCGAAGATGTTCAGGCATTATGTCTGGAATGCGGAGCTTCGGTGCCTCGGAACAACAAGGCATCAGCCGGCTGGTTCGACCGCCTGCTGGCCTATTCCTTCTCTTCTGTTCCGCGATAGGCGGGTAGCGACAGGCCTTTGACGATCGCCAGCGCGCGCAGCGCAAAGCCGGAGACAAAGGCGATCAGCGCAGCGATGAAGCCGGGAATGCCGGTCTGGACGAGCAGCACAAACAGAAAGGCCGAGAGCGCACCGGCGGTGACATAAAGTTCCGGCCGGACGATGATCGAGGGTTCTCCGGATATCAGATCGCGCATCACCCCGCCCACGCTGGCCGTGATGACTCCCATGATCGCCGCCGGCACCGGATCGATGCCCAGTTGCAGCGCCTTGGCGGCGCCG
>JAGPVK010000276.1 GCA_018067055.1 Sphingomonadales bacterium
ATCCCGCCATTTTCCAGCGCTCCGATAACCTTGACCAAAGTGTCGACAACTCCGCGCACCTGCCCGTCTGATGCTTCCATGCGCTGGATCGTCGGCAGCGACAGTCCTGCCAATTCAGCCAATTGTCGCTGATCAATACCCAGCAAGGCGCGCGACGCCCGCATTTGTTGCGACGTGATCATTAATCTATCCCTTATGATATATAAAACATCAAATATCAGTATTAACAACTTATTCTAATACTGTATAGAGGGCATTCGTTGTCGATGGCAAATCCTGAACCGCGAACCTGACAGGAAAATGGACAAGACAAATTTCACTGCGGTGATGGTGCCAACCTTACGATCGGCCCGTTCACCGCCCTCACCGTCGCAGGCGAAATATACTGCGGCTGCCGCAAACAAGAGGCTGCCACATAGTCGGCCAAAATTTCCGAACATGATCGGACAGGATAAAATAAATGGCCGGATTTGAAACTTTGCTCGACAGAATTGTCGATGACATGCGTAGCGACAATGGAGCAGACAAAAAACTGGCGCAGAAACATGACATACCGGGACTGCCGAAGACGGCGCTTGAGGCCTTCGTCCGGGGCCTGCGGGGCCGCTGCCCGAGCTGCGGCGAAGGCAAGATGTTCCCTCGCCTGCTCAAGCCAATCGAACATTGCCCGATATGTGGCCAAGACTGGACGGCGCAACAGGCCGATGATTTCCCGGCCTATGTGGCGATCATTGTGACCGGGCATATCCTGGCACCAATCATCATCTTCATGATCAACGAAATCGGTTTTTCGATGTGGACCAATCTCGCAATCATAATAATTCTGGCACTCATTCTGATTGCGGCCCTGCTGCAACCGGCCAAGGGTGCTATTATCGCCCTGCAATGGTGGATGGGATTGAACGGATTTGAAAAACCCGCCCGCCCGGATGAAGCTTTGGTACCGGAGGATGGACAAAATCGCTCGTAGCGGTCCGGTTTAAGACCTGACCCAATCCGCTGGCCAGATTGCGGACTATCGTCCGATCAGCGCCATCGCCATATTGTCTGCGACGTCGGAGTCCGGCAATTTTTGCGATGCGCTCTGCGCCCATATCTCGGTCAGTCGTTCCGGGATCATCGCGACCCGACGGTTGACTTCCTTGACATCACCATCGCCCAGATATTCCAGCCCGACACTGATGATGCCACCCGAGTTGATCACATAATCCGGGGCAAACAGGATGTTGCGATCAAATATCCGCTGACCGTCTTCAGGGGTTGCCAACTGGTTGTTGGCGCCGCCGGCGACAATCGGAACATTGAGATGAGCAATAGACACTTTATCCAATATCGCACCCAAGGCATTGGGACTAAACACATCTGCCTCGATCCGCATGACTTCGTCGAGACCGACGACCGTAGCACCAATTTCTGCCGCCAGGGCCGCAGCATGATCCTTGTTGATATCGGCGATGCTCAGCTTTGCGCCATCTTTCGCAAGCAGCCGCGCCAGACCACCGCCGACACTGCCGACGCCCTGTATCGCGACATGGACACCGTCCATATTGTCACGGCAGAGCTTGTGCGCCACCGCTGCCTTCACCCCCAGATACACGCCCATTGCCGTAAACGGGCCGGGATCACCGCCGGCTTCGCCGCTGTTGCTGACCGGCAGGCCGGAAACATATTTTGTCTCTTTGGTCAAAGCGACCATGTCGGCAGCGGTGATACCGACATCTTCGGCAGTCACATATTGCCCGCCGAGCGACTCGACCATCCGGCCGAAAGCGGCAAGCATTTCAGGGGTTTTGGTGCGATTGCGATCAGCGAGAATCACCGCCTTACCACCGCCCAGCGGCAGACCGGCCATCGCGTTCTTGAAGCTCATGCCGCGCGAAAGACGCAGCGCGTCGGTCACTGCGGTTTCGCGATTCTCGTAATGCCAGAAACGGGTTCCACCGGCTCCGGGGCCGAGATGGGTGCTATGCAGGGCGATAATCGCGCTAAGGCCGCTGTCCGCATCATGGAAAAAATGGACCGCTTCATGGTCGTCAAAGTCCGGCAAATCCCACATCACGCTCATGCTGTAATTCCTGGCAAGTTGGAGTAATTTAATATCCCATAGCTGTAATTTAATTACAAATAAAGAGAGTCTTTCCAACACGGCCAAGTGGTAGTGGCCTTCTTGTCGCTTCTGCTTCTCGAGGGAAAATGGGGCGATCGAGGGGTCTTGAACCCCCGACCTCCGGTACCACAAACCGGCGCTCTAACCAACTGAGCTACGATCGCCACACGCCGCGCGCTATAAAGCCGCATTGCGCCGCGGTGCATAGGGACAGCGGGTAGCAATCGTCAAGCATTTAGCGGGGTGAAAATGAATTAAAAAGCATCGCCGCGCTGGCGATGGACAAGCTGGGCGGGTTGACGGGCAGCATCGATCAACGCCCGCTCCTCGACCAGCGCGCTTTGCATCTCGACCGCCAGATCTACACGAAACCAGCGAGTGGTCAGCTTGGCCTGACTTTGCACTTCGGGCGATGCCCCGAGACTGGCGGGATAGGATTGCGCCCAGAAATCATTCAGACTCGCGTAACCCAATTCCGGGCGCCGCCCCAGAAATTGCCTCGCCGGGATTAGGTCGGACGGCGCTTTTCCCATCATCGCCAGCAAGATCGCCTGTTCCGGTCGCAAAGTGTTGATGTTGATCGGCGACAGGTCGCTCGTCGGCAGCGCACATATCCAGGGCGCCAGACGGACGAATATGTCATCGGTCACGCCTTTGATCGTCCGCAATTCGCTGACATCAACGATCAGGGCATTGGCCGTGCGATAGGGATTTTCCTGCTGCAGATAATATTGATCTTCTGCCCCGCGCGGTGATGCGATATTATCGCTGTCGATCCAGTCACCGACCGATTCCGCGATATCCGCAGCATCGCCATCCAATATGCCGAGCATGATCATCAATCGCGAAAATTGCGCCAGACCTTCCGGCCGAGCGGACAGAATCTCTTGCTGCTGGGTGACGAGGCTGTTGATGTTGAAGCAATTGCCCCCGTCGGCAAGTGTTGCTGTGATAATCCCGCCAGGGACTGGAAATTTCTGTTCCCGCCCGTTCCAGCCACCCAAATTGACCGTCCGTCCCGGAGAGGCGGAAACAATCTGTTCGGCAGATTCCATGCCGATGGATTCAGCGGCAATCAGATAGGCCTTGGCCTGCGACAATTCCCGGGCATTGGAGGCAAGCTTGGTTGCGCCAGCAAGTCTGTCGATACCGTGCGCAGCCAATATCGCAATGACCGCGACCAGCAACAATACGGTCAGCAATGCCGCGCCGCGTTCCTTTCTGGTCCCGATCTGCCGGATCTGGCTCACAAATAGCCCGTCCCGACCAGGAATAGATGCCGATAGCGGCGCCCCTGCTGGTCAAATTCTATTTCGATGGCACGTGGCAAATCCGCCAGTCTTCCGGTCTCCCATCGATCCGACCACTGCCCTCGCTTGTCGCGAAATCGCAGCGTGAGCGAATCAATGTTCGAGATCAGAGTCGCTGGCTGATCAATCGCACCACCATCGGTCATCTGGTAGCGCCATCGCTCCAGCTTGCCGTCCGCGAGACGATATTCCACCCGTTCCAGATTGGATCGGGCCTCGCCATTGATATTGCTTTGGCCGCCTCTGGTAAATCTCAGGAACGCCGCCTCCGGTCCGCCGGTTTCACTGGCAAAGGCCGGCATCCGGTCACCGCGTTGATCACGAGCGGTCCGCGGCAATGCCTGGCTCAAATCGGCTTCCATCAACGAGACGAAACGCTGCATTTCTGCCATCTGACCAAGATTCTCTGCGGTTATCTCGTCACTGTCGACGGCAGATCTGAGCATGATCACCCCCGCGACCGACAACATCGCGAAAATGAATAGCGCCACCATCATTTCGACCAGCGTGAAGCCGTTGGGTTTACCGGATGTTGCAAAATTTATTTCCATCGACCTCGCTTATATTCAGATTGCTCAAACCCGCAAAGAGCGGTTGCGATCAATGACAATTCATTTATCGTAACACAGGGTGATTAGGGACAATTTTGGACGTTCATATGACAGAAGCCAATAATACATCGGCTGACTATCTGGTCGCTTTGGGAAAGGTGCAACGGTTTCCGCGCAAGGAAATCGAATTGTGCATATTGAAAAATTTCCTCAGCCCGGACGAATGCGACAAGCTGATCCGGCTGATCGACGAAAAACGGCGTCCTTCTGATATTGCCGATCCCAATGGAGACGATTATTTTCGGACCAGCGAGACCTGCGACCTGGACCATACAGATGAATTTGTGGCCGACATTGACGCGAAAATTTGCAATTTTGCCGATATCGACGCGCAATTTGGTGAGCCATTGCAGGGCCAGCGCTACGCCGTTGGCCAGGAGTTCAAGGCCCACACGGATTTTTTCGATCCCCATGGCCAGGATTTTCAGAAATATTGTTCGGTCTCCGGGCAACGCAGCTGGACATTCATGATTTATCTCAACGAACCGGCGGCAGGCGGCGCCACCCGCTTTACCCAATTCAAGAAAAGTTTCATTCCGGCAACCGGAACAATGCTATGCTGGAACAATTGCAATCATGATGGCTCTGTCAACAACTGGACCTTGCATCATGGGATGAAGGTCCGAAAAGGGACAAAATATGTGATTACCAAATGGTTCCGTGAAAAGCCCTGGCCGTGGATCGGTTGAACCCATTGCGTCTCTCACAATGAAACTCAGTCGCTATCGGCCCGGCCCCGGCATGATGGTTTCTGCTGCCTTCATCGGCCCGGGAACCGTGACTGCGTGCACTTTGGCCGGAGCCAATTTCGGCTTTGCCCTGCTCTGGGCCTTGGTATTTGCCACCATCACCACCATCATTCTGCAGTCCTTCGCCGTCCGCATTGCGCTGGTTACACAATTAGGACTGGCAGAGGCGATGCTTACATCCGTCGCGTCACCGGTCCTCCGCACATTGGCAGCCTTGCTGCTGATTTCCGCTCTTGTGCTGGGCAATGCCGCTTATGAGGCAGGCAATATGTCCGGTGCTGCGCTGGGCCTGGAAGCCATCAATGGCGGTTCATTGCCCTTTGGCCTGGCGCCGGTCATCATCACCATTGCCCTGTTCGCATCCGCCATGCTGATATTCTCGAAACCAAGATGGGTCGAGAATGTCCTGATAGCATTGGTATTGCTGATGAGCGCAGCCTTCATCCTGACCTTTCTGCTCATCAGGCCCGATCTCGGCGCCTTGCTGCAAGGTTTTGTACCTTCGATCCCCGATGGCGGCCTGATGACCGCTATCGCTTTGATTGGCACCACGATCGTCCCCTATAACCTGTTCTTGCACGCCGCGAGCGTGCGCGAGCGCTGGAACAACGAGCAACTGCCGGAAGCGCAACTGGACAACATGATTTCGATCGGTATCGGCGGGCTGGTCTCGATGACGATATTGGCTACCGCCGCAGCCAGCCTGTTTGGCAGCGGCAAGACAATAGAAAATGCGGTTGATATGGCCGGGCAGCTAACGCCCCTGTTCGGAAGCATGGCGACCGTCACGCTCGGTGCGGGACTATTTGCAGCGGGCTTGACGTCGGCCATCACTGCCCCATTGGCCACCGGCTATATTGTGCAGGAAATTTTCAAATCGACGCAATCG
>JAGPVK010000296.1 GCA_018067055.1 Sphingomonadales bacterium
CGATCCCGTTGAACACAATCACGAACCACACAAAGAACCAGATCACTAGAAGGGTAAGATTGGAGTTATTAATCACATCGCCCCCTGAAAAATCTGAATGTAATCCGCTCGCGCATCGACAACCAAAGCATCTGTTGCGCAAATCCTACGATGGCGCAGTTGCCGATGAGCTTCGAAGCATAACGCACGCTAGTAGCCACGGGGAGCGTCCGCAAGTGGGCGAAAACGGAAATTTAGACCGAGACATTAGCCAATATTCTAGTGATGCCGACGAACGCGACACGTCGGAGCCGGGCTATCAGTCCCGGTGGGCTTCAACCGCGGAAACCGCGCGTTCCAGTTTGCGCAGGATTACCGGATCACCCGGCGCGGAATGGGCGGCTTCATCAGCCAATTGCAGGATCTTGATCGCGGAGAAGCTCGCGGCCAGCCCTTTCAGACGCCAGGCGGCATATTCCCAATTGGCATCGCAGCGTGCTCGTCCGAGCAGATCGACCTGCCGTTTTGCGCTCTCCAGAAAAGCCGCGCGCAATTCTGCGATCAGGGGCTGGTCGTCCCCCACTGCAGCCGTCAGAGCGGCATCCAAAGCCCCATAATCAAATGACATTTCTAGCGTTTAGGCTCAATATGGTTAACTTATGGTTTCTATGATCTGATATTGTGTTAAATAGTCTTATGGCAGGAGACTCTAAGATAATCGGGATGTGGCGCGATCGGGATGGAAGTTCCGGTGACGACCAGACAGAAACAACCGCAAGCGTGGACAGCGAAACGCATGGTCAGGAAGCGGAACAGCAAGATTTTTCTGATGAAAATCAGCAAAATAGCGATGCTTTTGCAGAGGATGACTGGAACGCATATGACGACGCTGCGGTCCCGACCGAAGCCCGTTCCCGAGTCTGGCCGCTGCTTCTATTAGCCCTTCTCGGAGCCTGCTGGACCGGATTTTTCCTGTGGGCCAACCGCGACATTTTTACAACAATGCCTGAGCCCAGGGCAGCTATCGATTTGCTGACCCAGTGGTGTCTGCCGTTGGCGACGCTTGGCATTGTCTATCTGCTCTACATGCGCAACAGCACGCGGGAAGCGAGCCGCTTTGCCGATGTGGCAGTTTCGCTGCGCGCTGAGTCCGAATTGCTCGAAGCCCGATTGAAGACGGTCAACAATGAACTGAGCGTCGCCCGCGAGTTTCTGGGTCAGGAAAGCCGGGAACTGGAGTTTCTCGGAGACCAGTCTGCGGGCAAGCTCACCACCGCCGCCGGCCTGATCAGGAAATCCCTGGAAGACGGCCTTGGCAAGATGCAGAAACTGGATGATGTCGGTGGTACCGCCTACAAGAATCTCGAACAGCTGCGCGAACATCTGCCGGTGGTGATCAACACCGCCAAAGATGTCACCAACCAGATTGGCAACGCCGGACGGGCGGCCCAGACCGAAATGACGCAGATGGTTTCCACCCTCGGAAAAATCCGCGAAGTCGGCGCCGCGGCCCAGCAAAGTCTGGCCGATCTGACCGATAAATCTGCCATGTCGCTTGAAACGCTCTCGGTCGACGCCGAACGCATCAAAGCCAATCTGGCGGAACAGCTCGAAGAAGTGGAAGCGGGATCACAGCAACTCGCCAGCCTGTTGCGAAAAACGACCTCGGAGACCGTCGCAGCGATCCACAAGACCAGAGCGCGGCTGGCCACGGAAGCGTCGGAATCGACCCTAGCCATGCAGGCAGACCTCGAAGCGCTGGAATCAGCGCTGGCAAGTGCAGGCAAGATTGCCGATGAGGAAGAAGTCCGCTTGAAGGCACTGGCCGAGACCCTGAACCAGAATATCTCCGATATTGCCGAGAATGTAAAAAATCTGGACAATGAAAGCGGCGATAAGACGGCGAAACTGGCCTTTGCCATGTCGGCGATGGAACAGAATAGCGCCGCTTTGCAGCAATCGCTCGAAAATGGCTATGGTGTCGCGGATGGCATGATCGAACGGATGGAGAGTCTGCTGGTCGCGCTCGACAGCGGCGCGCGGGAAATCGATGAGACCCTGCCCAATGCTTTCGAACGGATGTCGGAAAAGTCGCGGGAAAGCCTGGCGCTATACGGGCAGATCGCTGGCGAAGCCCGCAAGGCGCAGGAAGACGCTGGCAGAGTGGCACAGCAGATTGCGCAAACCGATCATTCGATCGACCAGCAGCAGGACCGGCTTCGCAAATTGCGCGACGAGGGTGACCAGACAAGCACTTCCATCGTCGAACAAATTGCCGATCTTTCCGAGGCCATTGAGGCGGTACGCGAACAGAATGAAGCTTTGGCAGAAAGTGCTGGCGAAAAGATGATCACCGCGCTGCTGCGGGTGAAGGACACCGCGAAACAGGCTTCGGAACATTCCCGGCAAGCGCTAGAAAATTCGATTGCTGGCTCGACCGACTCGTTTGAAAAGATGAGCGAAGAGGCTTTGGACCGGATTATCAACGACAAGATCGCGTCGATCGCTCCAAAGCTGGAACAGGCGGTATCAAGCGCGGTCGCAACAACCCAGTCGACCGCTGCCCATCTCACCGATCAACTGGCCGCGATCGAGGCCATGACCACCAAACTGGAACAGCGCATCCTGTTCGCGAAAGAAAAGGCCGAGCAGAGCAGCGACGAGAATTTCACCCGGCGAGTGGCGCAGCTGACCGAATCCCTCAACTCGATCTCGATCGATGTCGGCAAGATTCTGTCCAACGACGTGACCGACACCGAATGGGCCGCCTATCTGAAAGGTGATCGCGGCATCTTCACCCGCCGCGCCGTTCGCCTGTTGGACGGCAGAGAGGTTCGTGAAATCCTGGCGCAATATTCAGGCAATGACGAATTTCGCGAGCATGTGAATCGCTACATCCACGATTTCGAAGCGATGCTGCGCGGCGTGCTTGCCACCCGCGATGGCAGCGCGATCAGCGTGACCCTGCTGTCATCGGACGTCGGCAAGCTCTATGTCGCGCTGGCGCAAGCCATCGAACGCCTGCGCAACTAGGGTCAGACGTCTTTCATCCGTTCCCGACTGTTGAAGAAATCAATCGTGTCCATGTCGATCCAGTCAAAGACATAGTTGAGATAGAATAAGCCGAACGCCGCTGTGGCCAGTGTCGTGGTTAGCAGAACGATCCGCAAGGGCCGGAAATTGGACGGTGCGCCGTCCGACTGCCCCTTCACCATTTCAACCCCGGTTTCATGATGATTGCGGATGCCGATCGGCAGGACGATGAACAGCGCTGTCACCCAGAACAGGACATAGATCGCGAAAATGGAGTAGAGTTGCATGGCCTTTATGCCTCTATGGTGAGTACCGAAACAATCGGCTTCTTGCCGGTCCACTCGGTGGCGCTGCGGCGAACGAGCAAGCGGATCGACTCATTGAACTTGTCGATATTGCCAACCGGTTTGGAATATTGGGCGATGATCTTGTCGACCACTTCATCGAGAAAATCTTCTTCGTCTTCCTCGAGCGGAACGCCGTGCATTTTCAGCACCGGCTGACCAAAGATATTGCCTTTGGTATCCAGCCCGATCGCAACCGAAATCATCCCGTTATGCGCGGTCTTGCGCCGGTCGTTCAGGGTTTTGCCATCGGCCGGGATGATCACATCGCCGTCCACGACCAGCCGCCCGGTGCGTTCCTGCCCGATTATTTTCGGTCCATTCGGCGCCAGCCGCACAACATCGCCATTTTGCTGGAATATTGCTTTCGGAATGCCCTGCTCCAGACCGAAGCGAACCTGGGTTTTCATATGGCGGATTTCACCATGGACCGGCACCAGTATTTCCGGTCTGATCCATTCGTACATCTGTGCCAGCTCCGGTTGACCGGGGTGACCCGAGACATGGATATGTTCCTGCCGCTCGGTGATCATCACGACGCCCTTGGCCGCGAGCTGGTTCTGGATCCGGCCAATCGCGATTTCATTGCCGGGAATCTGCTTCGATGAGAACAGTACATGATCGCCTTCGGATAATTTGATCTGATGGCTGTCGCCGGCGATCCGGCCCAGTGCCGCCCTCGCCTCACCCTGACCGCCCGTGGCAATGATCATCACCTCATTGCGCGGCAGGCTCATTGCCTCCTGGAAATCCACGGTCGGCGGGAAATTCTTGAGATAGCCATTTTCACGGCAATTTTCGATGATCCGGTCGAGCGAACGGCCAGCAACGCACAGCTTGCGGCCGGCATGGATCGCGACTTCGCCGAGAGTCTGCAGACGGGCGGCGTTGGAGGCGAAAGTTGTCACCACGATCCGCGTGTCGATATCTTCCACCACCCGCATCAGGTTGCGGCGCACCTCGCCTTCCGATCCGGAGGCCTTGTCATTGAAGACATTGGTCGAATCGCAGACCATGGCAAGAATGCCTTCGTCACCGATTTTTGCCAGCGCTTCCGGTGGTGTCGGAACACCAAGAACCGGCTCGTCATCCAGCTTCCAGTCGCCGGTATGGAAAATCCGGCCATAAGGCGTGTCGATCAGCATCGCATTGCCCTCAGCAATGCTGTGCGCGATCGGCAGATAGCGGAAACCAAATGGCCCGAGATCAAAACTGCCTTCATTGGGAATGATATTGAGCTTCACGTCCCGTTCGAGACCGACTTCTTCCAGCTTGCGACGGATCAGACCGGCGGTGAACGGCGTCGCGAACAGCGGCACATCCAGATCGGCGGCAAAATAGGGAACGGCACCGATATGATCTTCGTGACCATGGGTCAGCACAATGCCGAGCAAGTCCTTGCGGTGCTTCTCGATAAATTCCAGATCGGGCAGGATCAGGTCGATGCCAGGATAGCTGGGATCAGCAAAGGTCATGCCGAGATCGACCATCACCCACTTGCCATCACAGCCGTAGAGATTGACATTCATGCCGATTTCGCCCGACCCGCCGAGGGCCAGGAACAGAAGCTCTTTTTTTGGTTTTGTCATGAAGCGTGTGTTGCTCGCTGATAGAGTAAATGCAGGCCCTGAAGAGTCAGGTCCGATTCCAGATGGTCAAATACATCTGTATGTTCGTCAAAAAGTACGGCTAATCCGCCGGTAGCAATGATTTTGGTTGGGCGGCCAATTTGTGCCTTCGTCCGCTCCACTAGACCCTCGATCATCGCAACATAACCCCAAAAAATGCCGATCAGCATCTGGCTTTCGGTGGTGGTGCCGATGACATTGTCATCTTCGGGTGATTCCAGTGCGATACGCGGCAATTGGGCGGTCTTGCCGACCAGTGCGTCGAGCGAAAGATTGATCCCGGGGGCGATGATCCCGCCCTTGTAGGCGCCCTCATAGTCCGCGACATCGAACGTGGTCGCGGTGCCGAAGTCGATGATGACGATGTCCTGTTTATATTTGTGATGCGCCGCAATCACGTTGAGCACCCGGTCAGCACCGACGCTATCGGGCTGCTCGACATCGAGCGCGATGCCCCATTCTGCCGCGCCGCGGCCAGCGATCATCGGGGTCACGCCAAAATATTTCTCTGACAATACGGTCAGATTATGCAGCGCGCGAGGGACAACGGTGCCGATGATCACGGCATCGACCCCATTCAGCTCCAGTCCTTCCAACTCCAGCAGCTGCCTCAGCCAGACCACATATTCGTCCGCCGTGCGGCGGGCATCGGTGGCGATCCGCCAGCGCGCGCGAATATCCTCGCCGTCGAAGAGCGCGAACACTACATTGGTGTTACCAGCGTCAATGGCTAGCAGCATGACTTCGACCTTTCATTCATCCGGCATCTCGCTGGTCCAACTCGACGTCGCCAGCGTGGAGGACAATAAGCGTTCCATCTGCCTTTCTCAAGCGCAGTGCGCCATCCTCATTCAACCCCTGATATTCGCCCGCAATCTTTTTGCCGTCATGGCCGGAGACCAGCAGACTGGTTCCCTGTCTATGTGCTGCGCGCTGCCAATCGTGGAAAATCGATTTCACGCCGAATATCCGCCACTGTTTCAGTCGTTTCTCAAATTCCGGAATCAGATAGTCCAGCACCTGTGCTGCATCATTGCCATTCTGACCATTTGCATCATGCACCGATGTCGTGGCGCGATCCGGCAATTCTGGTGCGGTCACCACGTTGACACCAATGCCAACCACCACTTTGT
>JAGPVK010000474.1 GCA_018067055.1 Sphingomonadales bacterium
GGATTGAACGGGCGTGCCAGCAATGCGAGCAGGTTGCGGACCACTTCGCCGGCTTTCTGTTTGTCCGTCGCGGCAAAATAATATCCCGCCGCATCCTGCAGGATAACGGGTTCTTTCAGACCCATGGCAATATTGTCCAGGTCAAAGGCGCGCGCCAATAATGTCGAGCAGCAGAAGCCGGAATGGAGAATGAAATGGACCGGATTGTCGGAGCCCAATGGCGCGGCGATATCCTGTCGGTCGTATATCGCGCGTTCGAGATTTCCCGGCAAATACTCATCGGAGATAAATGTCACCGATTGGTGGATCGCCCTTGGCACCCGGACGAAATGAATTTTGTCGCCATCCGGCTGATATCGATGGGCGAGCCACTCTGGTTCGAGGGCGATATTGGTTCTGTTATCTGATGAAATCACGCGATTATTTTGCACAGTGTTGGGAAGGGACGCAAGGAAAACAGCGCAAATATAAGGTCATTGAACTTGCGGGGAGATTCCAATATGAAAAGAGAGAATGAAAAATCGGATTCTTGATCAACATGTTGATCGCAGTAAGGAGATGACTCGTGCGCGTTAAATTGAAAATGCTGACATTGGCTTCAATTGTTTGTCTTGGAGCGACTGGTGCTATTGCCCAGGTCAGCAATGACACGGAAGAGACGGAAGCGGCTCCCGCGCCAGATGATTCACAAGTCATCAGATGTGAACGGCAGGCGGTTACTGGTTCTCGTGCCAGGAAAAAGCGCGTGTGCTTGACAGTGGCAGAATGGGAAGCGCGCCGCGCTGCAGGGCAGCGGTCAGCGGATGCCGTGTTGCAGGACGCTTCGCGCGGCTTTCCAGTCAACAATTAATCTTCTTCTGCCGTTCTTCGGATTGGCAAATATCGTGAAAGATTAGCCGGATGCGACCGTCGCAACCGGCTCCATCTTCAACCCACCATCGCCTTCATCGATCTTGACCGTGCTGTTGTCCGGCACTTCACCGCGCAGGATCAGGTCGGCTAGCGGGTCCTGAAGATATTTCTGGATCGCACGTTTCAGCGGTCTTGCGCCGTAGACCGGATCATAGCCGACGCGCCCGAGCCAGCGCCTTGCTGCGTCGGTCAGGTCCAGTTCGATCTTCCGGTCCTTGAGCAATTTCTGCACCCGCAGCACCTGGATATCGACAATCGGCGCCATATGCTCCTCGCCAAGCCGGTGGAACAGGATGATTTCATCCAGTCGGTTGAGGAATTCGGGGCGGAAATGCGCACGAACGACTTCCATCACCTGCGGCTCGACATCCTTGACCGTCTCGCCCTCCTTCATGTTCGCCATATATTGGCTGCCGAGATTGGACGTCAGGATGATCAGCGTATTGGAGAAATCCACGACCCGGCCATGACCGTCGGTCAGGCGACCATCATCAAGAACCTGCAGCAATACGTTGAACACATCGCTATGCGCCTTCTCGACTTCGTCAAACAGGATCACCTGATAGGGCCGCCGACGAACCGCTTCGGTCAGCACGCCGCCCTCGTCATAGCCGACATAGCCCGGAGGGGCACCGATCAGGCGGGAAACGCTGTGCTTCTCCATGAATTCGGACATGTCGATGCGAACCATCGCCTGATCATCGTCGAACAGGAAGCCGGCGAGCGCCTTGGTCAGTTCGGTCTTGCCGACGCCGGTGGGGCCGAGGAACAGGAAGCTGCCCAGCGGCCGGTTGGGGTCCTGCAAGCCGGCGCGGCTGCGGCGGACGGCAGCGGATACGGCAGCGACCGCATCCTTCTGACCAATCACCCGCTTGCCGATCAGCTCTTCCATCGCCAGCAGCTTCTCGCGCTCGCCTTCG
>JAGPVK010000319.1 GCA_018067055.1 Sphingomonadales bacterium
GCTCATGGACTCGGCCTTTCAATGTGATGTTGCGACTCGGATATCACATTGAAGTGTGATCGGTCTAGAGGAAATATCACATTGGCTTCACATGATGTGTCGCGTTCCCGCCCTCCTGAAACAAGTTCAGGATGGCGGGAATCTAACCGCTTCGTCATTGCGAGCGCAGCGAAGCAATCCAGTGCGTCGCTCGCCGCTCTGGGTTGCCGCGTCGCTCCGCTCCTCGCAATGACGGTTCTCTTTCTCCCCGGACAAACGCAATCTTAAACCCCTCCATTTCCAAGGAGGGGTTGGGGTGGTTTCTTTCGTCAGAGCGGTTCCTCTTTGTTTCAAAGAAACTTGTGTCGGCACCTTCGTTATTCGCTAGCGCGAGCGATGCTTGGGCATCGCCACCACCCCTTGATCCCCTCCTCTGAAGAGGAGGGGCGCTATGTTCTCAGCCGGTCACTGTTTGGATAGTTCACTTTGCAAATAACAAACGGGATTACCAAGGTGATCCTCTTGATCCAGCCTTTAACTTGATATCCGATCCCTAAGTTTTCTTTACGAAAAATATGGGACAGCCAATGCCGGGCGTGGAGGTGGCCGCGTTTTTCTGCCTCTTCGAAATAGCCGATCGATTTCTCGATATCTTTATCCAACCAATCGCCTTTATAATGCTGCAATCCAAGGACAAATAAAGCGTTCGAGAAGCCTCGCTCTGCAAGCTGTCTATACTCGATTTCTGCTTCTTCATATCTCCCTTTACCCTGAAAGTAACGAGCCAAGAGATATGCCCCCTCCATTGACCCTCTAGAAGCCGCCTCGTTCAACCAGTACTCAGCCGCTTCAAAATCGCGTTCGGTTTCGTATCGTCCATACATGTAATATTCCCCCAGATAAAACATGCTCAACGAAGAACCTTTCGCTGCGAATTCTTTCATCAATTCCATAGCAGCGGTGGGATCGGTTTCGCCGATATATAATGCATTCAGTAGATCGGAGGCCTGAGGCTCAGCATCCCACTCCTTCCGGAGATTCTCGCCTAGTTCCATTTCTCTTGGATCGCCGTTCTTGGTCATTCATCACTCTTGTAACCATGAAATCAATCTGGAATTGCATTGATGCAAACATTCTATGCTGAACAGAAAAGTTAGTCCACTAATAGCGAAACTGACCGTCCGCTTAATGAGCCCAGGTAAGTACCCACGTCGACGGCACAGCAACCGAGCCGCGGAACACCCCCTTCCCCTTGACCGGAACCTTTCCCCATCCAATACGCTAATCCATGATGGCGAAAGCGAAACACTGGATCGAGCCGCATCCGCAGGGAGTTTATGTGCGCCCTGCCGATATCTGGATCGATCCTTCAGGGGCGAAGCAGCACGCCGTAGTCACCCATGGCCATGCCGATCATGCGCGCGGCGGGCATGGCGAGGTCTGGGCGACGCCGGAGACGCTGGCGATCATGGGTTTGCGCTATGGGACCGATGCCGGGACGCCTGTTGCTTATGGCGAGGGGTTTGAGCGCGGCGGGGTGCGGTTCAGCCTGCATTCGGCGGGACATGTGCTGGGCTCGGCGCAGGTGTTGATGGAATATCAGGGCGAGCGGGTGGTGGTCACCGGCGATTTCAAGCGGCGGCCTGATCCGACCTGCGCGCCGTTCGAGCCGGTGCCGTGCGATATCTTCATCACCGAGGCGACCTTTGGCCTGCCGGTGTTCCGGCACCCGCCGATCGCAGGCGAGATTGCCAAGATTTTTGCGCGGCTGGAAACCGAGCCGGACAGCAGCATATTGATCGGCGCCTATGCGCTGGGCAAGGCGCAGCGGGTGATTGCCGAATTGCGGCGCGCGGGCTGGGACAAGCCGATCTATCTGCACGGGGCGCAGGTCCGGATGTGCGAACTTTACGAAGAGCTTGGCGTGTCGCTGGGCGAATTGCGGCTGGTGATGGACACGCCAAAGGAAGAGATGCGCGGCCAGATCATCATTTGCCCGCCCTCGGCGCTGATCGACAAATGGAGTCGGCGGCTGCCCAGTCCGGTCACCGCCATGGCCTCCGGCTGGATGCGGGTGCGCGGGCGGGCGCGGCAGCGCGGGGTCGAGATTCCGCTGGTCATTTCCGACCACGCCGACTGGGATGAACTGACCGGCACGATCCGCGAACTGGCGCCGAAGGAAACCTGGATCACCCATGGCAGCGAGGACGGCCTGCTGCGCTGGTGCGAGCTGCACCAGATCAGGGCACGGGCGCTGGCGATGATCGGTCGCGAAGACGGGGACGACGGCTGATGCGCCGCTTTGCCGCCCTGATCGACAGCCTGATCTACACCCGCTCGCGCAACGCCAAGCTGGCGGCGATCTCTACCTATTTGCGCGAAACGCCCGACCCCGATCGCGGCTGGGCGCTGGCGGCTTTGACCGACAGCCTCGATTTCCCGGCGGTCAAATCCTCCACGATCCGCAATCTGGCCGGCACTCGGATCGACCCGGAACTGTTCCGCCTGTCGCGCCATCATGTTGGCGATACCGCCGAAACCGTCGCGCTGATCTGGCCGGAAGCACCGGACCGGGAGCAGAGCGATCCAACCGTCGACGAAGTGGTGCAGGCGCTGTCGTCCACCACTCGCGCGACCGCTCCCGACATTGTTGCCTCTTTGCTCGACAGCATGGATTCGAACAGCCGCTATGCGCTGCTCAAGCTGGCGGTCGGCGGGATGCGGGTTGGCGTGTCGGCGCGGCTGGCCAAGACCGCCTTTGCGCAAGCCTTTGCTGTGCCGCTCGACGATGTCGAGGAGCTGTGGCACGCGCTCGATCCGCCCTATGTAGCGTTGTTCCGCTGGGCGGAAGAGGGCGGCAAGCGGCCCGACCTGTCGACCACGCCGTTCTTCCGTCCGTTCATGCTGTCGCACCCGTTCGAGGGCGACAGCCTCGATCTCGGCGCATATGCGGTCGAATGGAAATGGGACGGCATTCGCGTGCAGGCGGTGCATCTCGGCGGCGAGACCCGGCTCTACAGCCGCGGCGGTGATGATATCAGCGCCGCCTTTCCCGATGTGGTCGAGGCGTTCGATCGTGCCGGTGTGATCGACGGCGAACTGCTGGTGCGCGGCACCGACCAGGGCGGCGAGGCGGCCAGTTTCAACGCCTTGCAGAAACGTCTGGGCCGTAAGACCGTCTCAAAAAAAATGCGGCAGGAATTTCCCGCCTTCGTCCGCGTCTACGACCTGCTGATAGACGGGGAAGACGATCTGCGCCTGCTCCCCTGGCACGAGCGGCGGCAACGACTGGAAGCCTTTGTCCCGACGCTGAATCGCGATCATTTCGACCTGTCGGCGGTGATCGATGTCGATGATTTCGCTGCACTGGAGACGATGCGCGCCGGCGCCCGCGATGCGGCGATCGAGGGGGTGATGCTGAAGCGCCGGGAAAGCCCCTATCTGGCCGGCCGGGTCACCGGGCACTGGTACAAGTGGAAGCGCGATCCGCTGAACGCCGACTGTGTGATGATGTATGCGCAGCGCGGCAACGGCCGGCGCGCCTCTTTCTATTCCGACTATACATTCGGCTGCTGGACCGAGGACGGCGAGCTGCTGCCGGTCGGCAAGGCCTATTCCGGTTTTACCGACGAAGAACTGAAATGGCTCGACCGTTTTGTCCGGCAGAATACGCTCAACCGGTTCGGCCCGGTGCGCGAGGTGGCAAAGTCGCTGGTGCTGGAAGTCGCATTCGATTCGATCCACGACAGCAAGCGCCACAAATCCGGCCTCGCCATGCGCTTCCCGCGCATCCACCGCATCCGCAAGGACAAGCCCGCCGAGGAAGCGGATAGGATTGCGACCTTGCGGGGGATGATTTCCTAGTTTCCCTCTCGCTTAAGGGAGAAGCTTGGTCTCTTCCAACAACCCCGCCGCCCGATAGGTCTCGTTCAGCACATCGTGAAAATGGGCGACGCGAATTTCCTGGTCGCTGAGCCAGGCGTGATCAAAGCCGCTCGATCGGGCACCGGCCTGGACGCGGGCGAGCAGGCTGATGTCCTGATCGATGGTTTCGGTCATGCTCTTTGCGCCGGACAGGATCGCTTCATGGCCAAAACAGTCGCGGGCCACGCGCCCCTCGGCTATTTCACTGTTCCCGCTCGCCGCATGCATGGTCTGCTTGTGCTCAGAGCCGCCGCCAAGCGCCGGATCGGGGTTGAGCTGCAGTGTCCATTTGTCGAGATAGGATTGCGACGGATCATCGGGGTGCGGGCGCGAGCGCATCATCCACAGACCTTCCGGTGAGCCGGACAGGATGATGTTGGGGAACAGATTATACTGGAAGACGGTGGTCAGCTGCTCGTCGGACAAGGCCGAATAATCATAGCCGTTGCGACCGCTCTGTTCGCGCTTGGCTTTGGTGATCGCCGCCGGAATCTCCGCGACCCGGCCGACAAATTCCTGCGCGTCGATACCCAGCGCGGTGAGCTGCATCTCCTGATAGTCGGTTGGCCTGTCCGGCACCGGATAGCGGCTGTCGGTGACAAAGCCCGGCACGTGCAGGCCGGTATGGCCGTTTTCGAACAGTTCGTCCGTCGCATTGGGGCAATCGACGAAGCGCTTGTGCTGCGGATGGATATGGTCAACATGATAAAGTTCGGAAAAATTGTCGATCATCGCCTTCCAGTTGCACTCGACGCTGACCGTCTGATCCTCGATCAAGTCCATCTTGGCGATTGGATAGGGCGCGGCCCGCTCGACCATCCTGCCGAGAAAATCGGACAGGGGCTCTGCATCCGGATCCATGTTGACGAAGACAAAGCCCTGCCATGTATCGAGCTGCACCGGCTTGAGCCGCAGGCGGTCGGCGGGCAGACCCTCGGCAAAACTGTCCGGATCGGGCGCGCCGCGCAACCTGCCATCGAGATTGAAGCACCAGGCATGATAGGGGCAGGTAATCAGCGGCGTGCTGCTCACTCCTTCTTCGAGCAAACGGGTGCCGCGATGGGTGCAGGCGTTGTGATAGGCGTGCAAAGTCCCGTCGCTGGCGCGGGCAATGATGATCGAATCATGGCCGATGTCGAAGGTGACGGTGCTTTTGGGCTTTTGCAAATCGCTTTCCAGCGCCGCCAGCAGCCATGACTTGCGCCAGATATGATCGGTCTCGACCCGCGCATGACGCGGATCATGATAGCGGTCGCCATCGATTGGCACGGCAGCCACTTCTGTGTCCTTGATCATCTCGCCGTCTCCCAACATTGTGCTTTTTGTCAGGATAGGCCCTTGGCGTTGCTCAAGGCAGTAGCAATTTTACCAGCTTTTTGCCGCTGCTGCCGGAAAGACGGCGATGGTCAGCGAACAGGAAGCTTGCCGGGCAGCATCCGCCGGAACGTATTGTCCTTGACCACATAGTGATGGAACAGCGCGGCAAGGGCATGCAGGCCGATCAGGAAATATCCGACCGTGCCGAATGTCTCGTGCAGTTCCTTGATCTGCGACGACAAAGCCTTGTCCGGTGCGGCAAGCGGAGGAAGCTCCAGTCCGAAGAACGGAATGCTCTTGTCGCCGGTACTCAGGATCAGCCATCCGGCAATCGGCATCGCCAGCATGAACGCATAAAGCGCGAAATGGGTCACTTTGGCCAGCAGCATTTGCCAGGCCGGTGGTTCCGGTTTGATTGGCGGCCTTGCAGAGAGAAGCCGCGCGACGATCCGGATGATCACCAGTGCCAGCACGGTCAGGCCGAGCATGAAATGCCAGGCCTTCAGGCCCTCGCGCATGTCACTGCCCTTGAGATAATTTTCGCGCAGCAAGATGCAGGCATAGACGGCCGTAATCAGGAGCAGCATCGCCCAGTGAAGGAAAATGGAAAGGGAGGTATAGCGCGTGCGGGCTTGGGTGGCTGTCATATCTGTCCTCTTCTGTGTTCCGAATTTTCGTGTAGCAGATTTTTCGCGGCTGTCACGGTTTAGCGGTTGATCACCGCTGGACTTTCCGGGTGCACTATCCGGCTGGAAAGCAATGTTCTGGCATAAGGATATGGTCCGCTTCCACATAATTTTCTCGGATCCGCCTGCGAAGCATCAATGACGAAGGCCAATAACAGCGTTCAGGCGCGGCCCAAAATCTGGGAATATACGTAAGCCGGGAAGGCTGGGGACCAATTCCCTTGGCGATCGGGGGAGCGCGGCGACCGGTCACCGCGACGCCGACGCGACCTGGTTCGATGTCTTCGCGGGATGCCATTCTCCCTACAGAAAATCCTTCAGCGTCCCGACAAACTCTTCAAACTGGTCATGGTGCAGCCAATGGCCGGCCTGCTGGAATTCCCTGACCTCCACATTGTCGCCGAAATATTTGAGTCGGCCGTCTTTTTCCGGATTGCTCGCCCAGCTGTCGGCACCATAATGGAGCTGGGTCGGGCAGGTGATGTTGCTCCACAGCTGCTCGGTTTCGCCATGCGGGATTTCGTGTGGCCACCAGTTGCGGATCAGCGAATCGAATTTCCAGCTATAGCTGCCATCCTCGTTGCGGATCACCGCATGGGTGGTCAGATGGCGGGCCTGCTCGTCGGACAAATGCGCATTTTCATTCTGCATCCGGTCGAGCGCCGCGGCAAAACTGTCATAGCGGCGGGGCGGCTTGCCGGCAAATTTCTGTTTCTCTTCAATCCAGTCGCGAATCCGTTTGGCAAAAGCGGTCTTGGCGCGCTCGGCCTGCATCTCCGGGGAGGGGCCAAGCCCCTCGATCGCGACCAGCTTGCGGACCTTGGCGGGATAGAGGCCGGTATAATGCAGCGCGATATTGCCGCCTAGCGAATGGGCGACAATGGTCACCGGTGCGAGTTCCAGCTGGTCGATCAGTTGCGCCAGATCATAGACATAGGAAAGCAGCGGATAATTGCCGTCGGTCGCCCATTCGCTGTCGCCATGGCCGCGCAAGTCCGGGGCGATGATATGCCAGTCCTCGCGCAATGCCTGCGCCGTCCAGTCCCAGTTGCGGCAATGATCCCGCCCGCCATGCAGCAGGATCAATGGCGGTTTGTCTTCATTGCCCCAGTCGGCATAATGCAGCTTGAGCCGCTGCGAGAAATAGCTGTGCGAGGCGGGGCCGATCAGGGTCATGGGTGTTTCCATCGGGAAAGGAAGATGTGCCTATTGCCTTAAAGGGAGCGGCGGGTTTCGACAAGCGTCTGTCAAGCGAGACCCGG
>JAGPVK010000326.1 GCA_018067055.1 Sphingomonadales bacterium
TTCACTAGTGAAAAGATATTTGATCATCAGTTGAGGGCTTATGCCTTTTGGCGCTTCGAACCAGACTTCTCCGATTTTCTGGTTGGATTTCCCATCAAAAATATCAGGTAAAACGTCCTGACCCCAGGGTTTTTCGACAAATTTCCTCTTCAACTTCATCGGCTGGAATTGAGGATCACCGGATTCTCCCGACGCTTGTGTAGATCAAACTGGTTTGCGCAACTTCTGCCGGATTGTAAATGTTTCGCAGGTCGACCAGCACATTGCCTCGCATGACATCGGCAAGCTTCTTCAGATCGAGGGCGCGGAAGGCGTCCCATTCGGTGACAATGACCACCGCGTCCGCATCTTTGGCAGCATGGTAACTGCTATCCGCCATCTCGACCGAGGGCATGATCTCTTTCGCCAATTCCATGCCTTCCGGGTCATAGGCTGACACTTCCGCTCCGGCGTCAATCAATGTCTGCGCGATGGCGATGGAGGGGGCGTCCCTCATGTCATCCGTATTCGGTTTGAATGTCAGGCCGAGCAGAGCCACTTTCTTGCCGCGCACTTCACCGTCGAGAGCATGAATGACCTTGCGGCCCATCGCGCGCTTGCGCTGGTCGTTCACCTGCACCACCGCTTCGACTATGCGAACCGGACTATCGTTATCCTGCGCGGTTTTCATCAACGCCAGCGTGTCCTTGGGAAAGCAGCTGCCGCCATATCCCGGGCCTGCATGCAGGAATTTCGATCCGATCCGGTTGTCGAGGCCGATTCCCCGGGCAACTTCTTGCACGTCTGCACCCACTTTTTCGCACAGATCCGCTATTTCATTGATGAAGGTGATTTTCGTCGCGAGGAATGCATTGGCAGCATATTTGGTCAGTTCTGCCGTGCGTCGACCGGTAAACAATATCGGTGATTCATTGAGGAAAAGCGGGCGATAAATTTCGCTCATTACATCCTTTGCCCAGTCATCCTCGGTGCCAATGACAATGCGATCTGGACGCTTGAAGTCCCGAATGGCAGCGCCTTCACGCAGAAACTCGGGATTGGAAGCGACCGAAAACCGGTCCCGTGGTTGTTTCTTTGCCAGAATATGCTCGACTTCGTCGCCGGTTCCGACGGGCACGGTCGACTTGGTGATGATGACAGTCGGTTTGACAATGGAGTCGGCGATTTCCTCGCTTGCCGCATAAACATAGCTGAGATCGGCATGGCCGTCGCCGCGTCGCGATGGCGTTCCGACCGCAATGAAAATCGCATCACAGTCCTTGATCGATGCCGCTAGGTCGGTTGAAAAGGCCAGGCGTTCCGCGTCAACATTGCGTTTGACCAGATCGGCGAGACCCGGTTCGTAAATTGGCATGATATTGTTGTTAAGGTTGGCTATTTTTTGCTCATCCTTGTCGACGCACACAACATCGTGGCCGAAATCGGCGAAACAGGCGCCAGAAACCAGGCCGACATAGCCGGAACCTATCATTGCAAGTTTCATTCAATTCCCTCGAATATTAGATATCATAACATGCACAATCTCGGGGCTTGTGGCCTGTTGGCTGTCAGAGGTCAAGTTTGCATGATTTGGAAATTGTTCGTCGTTCTGTTGTAACCAGTTTGGCCTTTGCATCGTTGAGTCAGAACCACAAACCAACGATTCGGGCTTGGACATTGCCAGTTGATGAATATTGCACGCGAAATAACTATATTTAAAGTGGTCGGCTCATTCGTTTACATTCGGTAATATCTTTCTCGGCGTCGCAGCTTTGAGAATCTAGAGCCAGGCTTGAGAGCCAAATGATCCAAAATGTTACCGCCTTTGTCACATCGATATTGGAGCAAATTGCCCAGCTCGCACGCTGGAAAAAACGTAATTGTCCTATTGCTCGATATCCTGCTGTGCATGCAGTCGATTTGGATAGTCTATTCCCTCCGCATCGGCGTTTGGGTTTTGTGGGATATCGCCATTCAGAAAATTGTGCTGGCCTGCCTGTTCTTGATGATCCCCATTCTTGCCCAATGAACTGCTGTTCGGCAGAACGATCGTCGGCAAGTCTGTATTGATCACCGACACCGGCGGATCAATCGGCGGAGAGCTTTGTCGGCAGATCACAAGATCGGGAGCGCGTCGCCTGATCATGTTAGATCTTTCCGAATTCGCGCTCTACGAAATCGAAAAAAACTGAAAAAATTGAACATCAGCCAAGCTGGAACAAAGCTGGAGCTGATTCCGATGCTGGGCTCGGCCATTGATGCGGACAGGCTGGATGAAATATTTGCGATGTGGAACCCGGATACGGTTTTCCACGCCGCCGCCTATAAGCATGTGCCTCTGGTCGAGGCCAATCCGATCGAAGGCATCCGAACCAATATATTGGGCACGCAAACTTTGGCCGCGGCGGTTGCGGCGGCACAGGTCAAGGATGTTATCCTGATTAGCACTGACAAGGCGGTCCGATCACCCTGACCGATCGGAAAGTTACGCGCTATTTCATGACCATTTCGGAGGCGGCGCAATTGGTCATTCAAGCCGCCGGCATGGCCAAGGGCGGCGAAGTGTTTGTTCTCGATATGGGCAAATCGGTGAAAATTCAGGATCTGGCGGAAACTTTGGTGCGGCTGTCGGGACTAACCGTTCGGAATAAAGCCAACCCAGATGGTGATATCGAAATTGTTGAAGTCTGGCTGCGCGCCGGTGAAAAACTCTATGAAGAATTGATCATCGGCAATGATCCGTAAGACACCTTGCACCCCCGGATAATGAAGGCGCATGAATCATGTCTTCCGTCAGCGGAATTGAATGACTTGATCGAGAGTCTTCTGAATAGTCGGGATCCGGAAATTGCGGTTACAATACTGATGTCTCTGGTGCCGGAATTTAATCATGGCAGAGACAATGACAAATTGGAAAAAGCTTCTTGAATATAGCGTTCCCAAAGATGGGAACCCGTTTATTTGCTGATCGTCTCTCAGAATTTTAGCAGCCCGAAGGGCACAATTCTGTTTTCGATATCATGTCCGATTTCCGACCGACCCAAATAAGCGATGTCACTGTCCTCGCACCATCGCCTGGTAATTTCCTCCGGACTTTCTCCGAATGGCCGGTCATTTTCGGTAATATCGCTGACATTACCCAATTTTATCCCAGTCAAACCGTGGGTCGCAAGATTGCTGCACAGATGAAATATGGCGCGATCGAAGGCATAAAGATATTCGGATATTTCCTCGACGATCAGGATATGATCGCGCAGGTCCGGTATCAGCCTGGTGCCCGTCATCATGGCGAGGGTCATCAGATTGAATGCCGCGTGTTTTTGTCCACTGATCAATCCCGGTTCCAGCGCATTTGTGTGTCGGTGCACGATCCAGTCCAGCGCTCTACCAATTGCATGCTCGCCATTTTCCCGGCCGATATCGGTTGGCATCGGACCATGTGCTACCTCGCCGATGCCCGCGCGATAGAGCGCGCCAAGCAGGTTGCCCGCATCGCTATAGCCCAGATAGGTCTTGCCTTTGGCGGTGCTTTCCAGCTGCGCGATGGCCGCCTCTGCCATCCTTGCCGCGCCATAGCCGCCGCGGGCAAACCATATCGCATCGATGCTTGGGTCGTTTGCAAGAGCGACGAAACTGTCGGTGCGTTGCTTGTCGCTCCCTGCGAAATGACCTTCCACGAAAAAGCATTGCTCGTCGAAAATCAATTCGGCCTGCGGATGGGTCTCGGCTGCGAGCGCGATAACGCGATTGGCCGCGTCCCGGGTGAATGGGGTCGACGGCGCACAAATGCCGATGCGGACGGGTGAGGAAATGGAATTTGTTCCTTGTGCCATTGCCAAATAGAGAGAGAAGCAATAGCGCGAAAAAATGAATGAAGACAAATCCTATTATTTTTGCGGGATCGGCGGATCCGGAATGTTGCCGCTGGCGATGATCGTCAAAGCGGCAGGGGCACAAGTTGCCGGTTCGGACCGGGCGCTGGATCAGGGACGATTGGCAGACAAGTTTCAATGGCTGCAAGACCGAGGGATTGCGTTATTCCATCAGGATGGCAGCGGCCTGGTTGACGGCAGCCAGATATTGATCGCCTCCGCCGCTATCGAAGACACTGTGCCGGACGTTGCACGCGCGATTGCGCTGGGTTGCAAGAGAATGACCCGGGCCGAACTGCTGGCCGAACATTTTAACGCCGCACCGCGCAGTATCGCCGTTGGCGGTACCAGCGGCAAATCGACTGTCACCGGGATGATTGGCTGGATATTGACCGAGACGGACCGAGATCCGACGATCATGAACGGCGCAGTGATGAAAAATTTCGTCGATGCCGACGCGCCATTTGCCAGCTCTCGTGTCGGCGCCGGCGAGATCATGGTGAGCGAAGTGGATGAAAGTGATGGTTCGATTGCTCTGTTCGACCCTGAAATTGCCGTGCTCAACAATGTCAGTCTGGATCACAAGAGTCTTGACGAGCTGAGGATATTGTTCGGCGATTTTATCGCTACATCACGCCACGCGATCTGGAACCATGACGACGAAGAAACACAGGCGCTTGTCGGTGCCGTCAATTTACCCAAATCAAGCAGCTTCGGATTCTCCGGGGGTGCGGATTACCGGGCGGTGCAGGTTGAGGAAAAATCGCTTGGCAGCCGTTTTGTCATGCAGACCGGCGGAACAGACTATCCGGTTTCGTTGCAAGTGCCTGGCAGGCACAATGTCGCCAATGCTCTGGCAGCGATAGCGGCAAGCTGTGCCATCGGGGTCCCGGTCGAGAGTGCAATAGCGGCGATCGGGTCATTTCGCGGTCTGGCTCGCCGATTCGATATCGTCGGGACCGCGAATGATATCACGGTGATCGATGATTTCGGTCACAATCCGGACAAGATCGCGGCCACGCTGAAGACCCTCAAGGCCTTTCCCGGCCGGGTTATAGCTTTTTTTCAGCCGCATGGCTTTGGACCTATCCAAAAAATGGGTGCCGAGCTTGCTGCTGTTTTCTTCGAGAATCTTGGCGACGATGACCGCGTCATTCTATGCGACCCGGTCTATTTCGGCGGTACGGTTGACCGATCGCTCGGTAGCGATTCCATTGTCGATGCGATAATTGCCGGCGGCGGTCGAGCCGAACATATAGCGGTCAGGCAGGAATGTGGTGACAGAATGATCGAGCTCGCACAGCCGGGAGACCGGATCGTCATCATGGGCGCGCGAGACGATAGTTTGCACAGCTTTGCTCAGTCGATTCTGGCTGGGATCGTCGGGGATTGTACCAAGGCACAGGCGGCAGAATGATCAGCTTGGCCCGTTGATTCAATCGGCTCGCCAACAGAGACTTGAAATGTTGCAAGGCGGCGAAGGTGGCTGCATCGTGAACTGCTGATCGACCGGATGACGATTATCATCGCGCTGGCGGTAATGGGCTTTTCAAAAACCGGTCAATGTTGTATGTACGGTTTCACCGTGAGTCACGGGGTCGTAAATTCTCAAAATCCATGCTTTCGATTGTCAGACTGCTTCGCAAAGGCACGTAAAATGGCAAGGATTTTGTTAACTATTATTGAGAAAGCGTTAAACTCTCTCCGCCGCGCATCGCTGGCATTGCAATAAAGTTCAGTAAATACAGCGACTTGAAGATGTGCAACCGTAACACACTGTAACATTAGCCGTGTCTAACTGCCTTTTGTCGCCTTGATGGGCCACAAATGATGGGCAAGTGGGGCAATTCGGCTTTTGCCTGTGGTAACCCAATTAAGCGCCACAGTTGTCCCGGCACTGGTACGATATTCTGGTCGATATCGTACCGACTGTTCCCGATGGAGCGGATAGACATTCTATCCGCTCCATCATCGGACAGAGGCCTAAAAGTTTCCCGCTTGCGAATTAGTTGTGAGATTCGTGATGCAGTCAGGTGCTATTATATCGTGGAAAGCAGATACCGATAATTTTCGGTCCTTTGTCTGTTCCAGCATAGTGCCACTAGCGATCCTGTCTGTCATGATAATCAGCATATTACCCGCTCTGGCTTCGCAAGCATTTGCAACCAACCCGGTGCAGCAGAAGCCGAATGGTCGCGCCACAGCGGTGGCAAGTGCCAAGGTGATCAAACCCTTCACGATGAACGCCATGACGCAGGCCGAAAATGTCACACCAGATTCAGTGCTAACGGTGTTGCGCCGCACCACATTGCGAAGTTGTGAAACACTCTTGGGAAAGGGCGCTACCCAAGTTGCCGAACGAACTTGCGAGCTTCGCCTGATCGAATTGCAGTGATGAGCCAGATCAAGAGAATGCCGTCGACGCGAAGGTCGCAAAATATGAGGGACTTAATTTTGAATCAGAATTGCAGTTAATAGGTCACAACAGGAACAGATGATGTCGAAACCCCATGCGAAATATCAGACTTTGACGGTCTCCAATGACCGGCGAGTCCTCCGCACGGCCGCTCGGCCAGGTCTCGTGTCGCTGTTGGTTGCATCGTTGCTTGTAGCCATTCCCTTGCCAGCGTTCGCAGAATCAGCGCTGAGCAAAAATATCGCCATTGCGCTTTCGAGCAATATTGTTGGCAGCCAGGCTGGGCAGGGTGTCGCATCCGCCATTGCTTCAGGGGCGATTGTCGACTTTTCCGTGAGCGTGACTGGTCCTACCGACGGCGGTTCTCCGGCCATGGCCTTTGCGATCATCGACAAAGTTCCCGATCATCTGTCCCTGTTTGTCGGTGACCTGGATCGCAGCGGCAACGGTCCCGCCGCGTTCAAGGACAATGACAGCGGCTTGGATTTCAGCTTCGAGGGTCTTTCCAGTCCGGATGACTCTGTCGAATTTTCCGACGATGGCGGCCGGACATTTGGCTATATCCCGATTGCCGATGGCGGTGGTTTCGATGCGAATGTCACGCATATCAAACTTCGACCGCGCGGTTCTCTGCTGGCGACGAACGGTCCTTATGAACGATTTTCCTTACGCTACCGAATGAAGGTCAAGTAGATGAAAAATATGATCGAATCTGGTGCTCTCCCCGTTCCATTGTCGGACGCAGTTCTGGAAGAAGAGGATCGCAGAAAACAAGATCGGCATATCGCAATGCTTCGACTTGCCAAGATCAAGACAGACGCCGGAGAAGGTTGGGGTTTCATCAAGAATCTTTCTGCCACCGGAATGATGGTGGAAGTGCATCCGAATTTTGAATTGGGTGACACTGTTTCTGCTCTGTTGACCGAGGATCAGGAACTGTCCGGGACCGTACGGTGGCGCAAACAGGCCTTGGCCGGCATCGAGTTTTCGGCTCCGATTGACATCTCCAAGGTGCTTGCCAAGCCTAGCGACGCGGGACAAGGCCGCGTTTCACGCCTGCCACGCATCGAGATGAAGCACCCGATCAACCTGTATCAGGGATCACGGTTGGTGCATGCCGATATTTGTGACATCTCGCCCGCCGGTATTTGCGTGGCAACCGATTTCACGTTCGAAATCGGCAAAAATCTGAAGCTCTCAGTGCCGGAATTACTGGACATTAATGGAACTGTGCGGTGGCAATCCGGCAACAGGGTCGGTATCGTATTCTCCCAGAGGCTCCCGCTGAATGACCTGATGGTCTGGTTATCCACCTTCTATCGTGCAGCCAGAATCGATGCAGATGAACTTTCCGTCCTGAACAAGGAATCCAATGCCGACGATTTGGCAATAAATTCCCTGCCTTTTCAGGTTATCGGGCATGATGATCTTGGCAAAGAGATTTTGATCGATACCATGGACTCCGCAACCGAGGCCCTGACCCAGTTCAAAGCTACATCGAAATTCTTTTACCGGGTGAGTATCCGCAATGCCGACAATGTGGAGTTGTCGATTGGAACCATTGTATTGAGCGCATTTGCGGAAGAACGAGCGGCGGCGAAATCACAGGTTAGTTGACCAACCGCGGGGCGGGGACGCAGTGGATCAATTTTTCCTAAAGATTTGAATGGTTACTTGAAATAATGTGAGACTGTCTGCGAGATTTGTGCAGACATTTCCGCTGCGCTTTCAGGAAAGGTGCGGAGCACGCTGGTCCGCATTTCTATGCCTCTCGACAGCACCTGCGATCGCAACAGATCAGCTTTTATCCCAAGCCCCAAATGATGAAATATGGTCATCGCGATGAGCAAGGCCAGAGGTTTTTTTCGGCAATTGGGCAAGCCTGGCGGAGCCGCAAGCAGCGACAAAATCACCCCCTCAACATCTGCACAGCGGCTTGCGAATTATCGGCTGGCTGAGCAAGGCACTGACCGAAATGCTTCGGCCGCCCTACAGCTTGGTAAAAATATCCGGTTTATGGACCAGATGGTCATGGTTTTGCACAAGCATCATCAATATAGCCAGAGCCGGTGGCTGGATATCGACTTGCTTCCCATTTTTAATCAAATCAAATCAGTCGGTATCCAGCTCGAAATTCAGGAACCGATATTTCATGTCAGTGCATATATTTTCATTTTCCGCTTTCGAATCCAGATTCCGTCCAGATTTGACCGATTGAATGAATCGTGATCCTAGGATATGTTACAATAAGTTACACGATTTGCGTCGGAGCATTTTTTAACTCGGCATGTGGCCTCATTCGAGAATTATTCAGCGAAGGACTATAATCAAGCGATGGATGATGCAACCGCGCTGCAATTGTGTCTGGAACGAGACCGGTTATTGAGCGACCCTGAATTTGCTCGCTCGCCAAGCATGTGCAAACTGTTGCGCTTTCTGGTTGAGTACAAACTGTCCGGTAACAGTGTCCCGCTGAAGAGCTATACAATTGCTACGGATGCGCTTGGTCGTGATGCGAATTTTGATTCACAGACAGACAGTTATCCGCGTGTGCAAATGGGGCGATTGCGACGGCTGCTCGACAATTTTTACTTGCGTAAAGGCGGCGAAAACCGGCTGACCATCGCCCCGAACAAATATGAAATCATTCTGGAACCGAACCGGACGGATTTGCAGATTGGCACCGACTTGATTGGCGAATCCAGAGATTTGGACGGCAAGGAAAAGCAGCCGTCGAAACAGCCAGAAACGGAATCGCGCCCGGACATGGAGATGCGTACCGCCGGTCAACGTCGTTCGCATCGACGGTTTGTGAGTTTCCTGGGAATTGCCATTCTAATGACCTTGATTGCGATTCTGGGTTATCTGCTTTGGCCGACGCCGGCTGTCGACAATGATGTGAATGAAATTGCCTACCCTGGAATTGCACTTGATTTACCGCATGATGCTCTGGGCGCTCCTGCAAATCAGCTTTCCGAAGCCATCGGGAACCATTTGATTCGTGGTTTGAACGGCTTTGGCGGGATCCGGATATTCGATATCGGGTCCAGCGAGCGGGAGAAGTCCGGTTTCATCATAAAGCTGCGCTTTCTGGATTCGAATGCAGAGGCGATAGATTTGCGATTGCTGGATCGTACCAGCGGCGAAATTCTCTGGTCGGAAGAAATCAATACGACAGATGAAGATGTCTGGAAGCTTGAACTGGACAAGGCCATCGTCGCACTGGCGGGCCATTACGGGGAAATTGCCCAGGCAGAGATGTCGAAAGTGGGGGACAATTATTCCGCCGGACATCCATGTCTGCTGCAATTCGACATTTACATCCGCTACCGGGAACAGGAGAAATTGAAGCCGTTGCGCGACTGTCTGCAAAAATCGGTCGAACGCTTCCCCCAGGATGCCCATCTTTTGAGCGTATCAGCCTTTGCACAAAATATGTCGGATCGCTCCGATCCAAAGTCCAAGGTGACGGGGCTCGGGATGCTCCTCGCCCGAAAGGCCGAAGCGCTGGATCATAATAATGCGGCTGCCAATTTTGCCATTGCTCAGTCCGCCTTTTTTGCCGGCGATTGCGCGACTGGCGTCGCCTGGGGCAAGAAGGCTGTCGAACTCAATTCCTTGAATTCCCGGATTTCCGGATATCTCGGTCTCTATATGATTGCATGTAATATGCCCGAAGGCGAAAGCTATGCTGCGCGCGCGCTCCAACTCGATCCGAACGCCGATTTGTCGATTGCTGCTGCGGTAGCCTTTCAAATGCTGAAACGCGGCGATGCCAAGTCGGCCCGGCAATTGTCGTCCACATATATGGCCTCGTCACCCAGAGACGAACCAGCGCTTGAATTGACCTATATTCTGTCGTCTGCGATGTTGAATGACAAGAAAGAGGCACGACGGGTGTGGAAGGTTCTGGCAGAACGTTATGGGTTATCGGAAACGACGCCACCTCGGGAGGTGCTTGGTCGATGGATTGCCAGTCCAGCCCTGCTCGATGAAATCATGAAGGTCGTGGTTCGCTCCGAAATGTTCAACCGATAATATCTGCCCACCAATTCTGAATTTCAAGCAAAGCCTGCCATCGGTGACTATCACATTCTGAACTTGGCGCTTCGGCGGGTTCAACGCTAGTCAGACCGATCGCCGCTGCGCCGTGTCATTCTTCCTAAAAAATGAATCGGTATTATGCTATCGATTTGCTACTAGTTCCCGCGCATTAGATTTATATTAGGCAACGATCGTATAGGGCGTGAGCTCCTCGCGAAAAACAGGGATGTATTGGCGATCATGATATTAGACTATCTTGCGTATCTTCTGGCATTGGCCGTCATAGTGGCGTGCGGATATTTGATTGTTCGTCTGCGGAAACTGCAGGCCGAACTGCTGATCGCAAGGCTTGAGCTTGATCGTTGCCAACTCACTCTGGAAATTTCGGAAGATGTTGGGCGATTTGGATCCTGGCATCTGGATGCGAGAACAAATGGCGTAAAATGGTCAAACTATGTTTTCGATATGCATGAACGGCGCCATTCGCTCGGGCATCCCCCGCTCGAAAATGCGGTTCTTTATTATCATCCGGATGACCGTCCGATGGTTCAAGCAGCAGTGGCGCGGGCGCTGGAAGAGGGTGTGGATTTTGAGTTTCGCGCGCGAATTCTCACCGAAAACGGCAACGAGCTTCCGGTCCTGGCGCGAGGCACTTGCCAGTTTGGTGGAGATGGCGAGGTCTTGGGAATTTTTGGCTGTTTTGTCGATCTGAGCAAACCCGAGGAACGAAAATTCGGATGATTTTGGGCATTTATTTGCTGCCATCCGGCAACCATCTCATTTCTTGATCGTTTACGGAATCGATACGTCGTGCTTGCTTTACTGAATAAATAGGGCACACCATTGTATCAGATGGAGGGACCTTGCCCATTTTGACCGAAGCAGAAAAGCTTCAGCTTTGTTTGGAGCGCGATCGCCTGCTGTGCAGTTCTGAATTCGCACGCTCTCCGACCATGAGCAAGCTTCTTCGGTTTTTGGTTGATCACAAGCTGCTGGAAGAAACCACGCCTCTGACGGCTTATGCCGTCGCGGTCGATGGACTAGGTCGCGACGATAGTTTTGATACGCAAATCGATAGTTATCCGCGGGTCCAGATCGGGCGTTTGCGCAGAATGCTCGACCATTTTTATCTTCGCGAGAAAAGTGAGAGCCGGCTGTTCATTCCGTATCAGCATTACGAAATCATTCTCGGAGAAAACGAGTCGGCAAGCGGTACCGAGGATGTACCTGACGAAGCTTTGGTGTCTGTTGAAGGACCTGCCGCCCGGCCGGTCGAGCTTGATGGAGCAAGCAGTAGGCTTGGCGGCCAGACGAGGCGAGTCCGTCCTGTTTATATGCTGGCGGTTCTTGCCGCTGTGGCGCTGCTCGCCGCCGGGGCTTTTTATTATCTGCAAAAAAACGATGGCGTTACTGCAGCCGCATCTGCAACAACAATTGCCTACCCGGCAATTGTTGTGAAAGAAACTGAAGGCATTGTCGATCCTGAATCCCGTGCCAAAATTGCAATGGCTCACAGTTATCTCGTCGGGACTCTGGAAAAATTCGATCAGGTCCGGATTTTTGAGGAAGATGCAGGCCAAGCCCATCCATCGCAATATTTTCTCGAATCCTCGATTTTGAATGACTCGGCTGATCGGGTCCAGCTGCGCCTCGTCGCTAGCGATACCCGAGAAGTGATCTGGTCGAGCAGAATTGAGATGACGTCGACGGCAAGTCGGGAGGCGGAACTGGATCAGGCCGTAATCGAAATTGCCGGTTCCTACGGAAAAATTGCCCAGCATGAATTGTCCAAATATCGGGATGACTTTGCGCCGGGCTACCCATGTTTGCTTCAGTTCCATCAATATATGCGCTATCGTGATTCCGCGAATTTGGAGCCTGTTTTGCTATGCATGGACTCCTCGGCACAACGATTTCCCAATGATGCCTATTTGATGAGCATGCTGGCGATCGCCAAAAATGTCGCCGAACAATTTGGCGTTGAGGATAAAATCGCTGGTTCAGGCAAGGACCTTGCGGTGAGAGCAGCAAAGCTGGATAATAATAGTGCGTCGGCGACATTTGCGATTGCGCAAAGTGCTTTTTATGAAGGTGACTGTCGCAGGGGCGTGTCTTGGGGTGAACGGGCTGTCAGTCTCAATCCGCTGAATTCCCGGATCATGGGTTATCTGGGTATATATATGTTGACCTGCGGAATGCCGGAAGGTGAAGCCTATGCGACCAAGGCTTTGCAAATGGATAGCAACGCGGATCTGGCGGTCGCTGCCGTGGTGGCGATGCAGAAACTGCGGCGGGGAGAAGCCGAGGCCGCGCAAGAATTGTCGTCAAAATATATGGATTCTGTCCCGGGGTCAGCGGTCGGGCTGGAGATAAGCTATATATTGTCCTCAGCGATGCTGGGTGAAAAAGAGGAAGCGCGAAAAGCCTGGCGGCTATTGGCCGAACGATCGGGATTTCCGGAAACGGCAGAACCTCGGGTCGTGCTGAACAAATGGATCGGTAATCCGCGCCTCAGGCGCGAGTTGGAAGCAGATTTCAAAAAAGCCAAGCTTTACTAGCAGATTGAGATCGAAAATTTATTCGGATGAGCATGTCTGGTTCCCCACAATTTCAGGCGAAATCGCCGCATCATGCTTTCCAGCGAACCATATATTCTTATGCTTTGATGAGAGTTTGCCTGTCGCCCACGTCAAAATAGCAGCAGATTCAGTTCGCACTTTCCAGCGCGCGTTTGAGCGCGGCCAGAATTTTTTCCCGGTCCTGATTGGTGCGCTGTTGCGACAGTTTCTCTTCCATATCCTGGCGCAGCATCGTCAGCTTGGAAATCCAATCGCGCGAAGCTGTCAGATCGCTGGCGTCGGAGCGACCGGCAGCGAGCAGCGTAGCCTTTTTGCCAGGCTGCAATGCCCATTGCTCACCCAGCGCCGGAATGACCGCGGCTGGCAAATCGGCAACGGCGGTCAGGGCTTCGGCAAGCCCCGAAAGTGCGTCTCTTTCTCCGTGGGCCAGGAAGACGGTCCCTCTGATTGGTGTACGATCCTTGATCCAGGCCACCAGTCCGCTGCGATCGGCATGGTTGGAATAGCCGTCAAGCGTCGCAACTTGAGCCTTCACCAAAACATCGTTGCCGGAAATACGGACGCGCTTTGCCCCGTCTCTGAGTACCGAGCCCAAAGTTCCGGCTACCTGATAGCCCGATAGCAACAGTCGCGATTTTCGGTTCGGCAAATTGCGGATCAAATGATGCCTGATCCGGCCACCCTCGCACATGCCCGATCCCGCGATGATCACTACACCGGACATACGATTGAGCTTCTTCGATTCCGCCGTATTCTGGGTGAACCGGATATTGGTCCGCTTCAACATGTCGGTTCCGCTGTCCCGATAGCGCATTACCGCCATCGTTACTTTCTGAGCCAGAGGGGAATCAAGAAACACATTTACCGGAGCCAGACGTTTGGATTCGAACAAAGCGTCGAAATCCTCGAGTATTGCCTGCGTGCGCTCCAGAGCAAATGCCGGAATCAGCAGGTTGCCCCCCGCCGCCATGACTTCCTCGACATGACGGGCCAGTGTTTCGCGGCGCTCGCTGACCAGAACCAGATCTCGGTCCCGGTCACCATATGTGGATTCGCAGATGATATGGTCGTAGCCTCCGATTTCGGACGCGGTACAATTTATCGCTCGACCGGGCCCGATGTCGCCGGAGAAGAGCAGCCGCTGACCGGCAATATTGATTTCGATCGATGCAGAGCCGATGATATGGCGCGCATTCCAGAAGCGAAAGGACACGCCATTGTCGAGATGATTTTCCTCGCAATAGGAAACGGTGCGGACATTCTTGTGCAGCTTCGCGATGTCCTTGCTGTCATATAGCGGTGTAAAGGGCGGCAATCCCGACCGGTCTGCCCGGCGGTTCCGGCGCTCGACATCGGCGGC